>NZ_JBEYXJ010000051.1:0-58208 GCF_040645015.1 Streptomyces sp. NPDC046881
TGTGGAGTCGTCGTTGAAATACCAGTCTGGTCGTGCTGGATGTCTAACCTGGGTCCGTGATCCGGATCAGGGACAGTGTCTGATGGGTAGTTTAACTGGGGCGGTTGCCTCCTAAAGGGTAACGGAGGCGCCCAAAGGTTCCCTCAGCCTGGTTGGCAATCAGGTGTTGAGTGTAAGTGCACAAGGGAGCTTGACTGTGAGACCGACGGGTCGAGCAGGGACGAAAGTCGGGACTAGTGATCCGGCGGTGGCTTGTGGAAGCGCCGTCGCTCAACGGATAAAAGGTACCCCGGGGATAACAGGCTGATCTTCCCCAAGAGTCCATATCGACGGGATGGTTTGGCACCTCGATGTCGGCTCGTCGCATCCTGGGGCTGGAGTCGGTCCCAAGGGTTGGGCTGTTCGCCCATTAAAGCGGTACGCGAGCTGGGTTTAGAACGTCGTGAGACAGTTCGGTCCCTATCCGCTGTGCGCGTAGGAGTCTTGAGAAGGGCTGTCCCTAGTACGAGAGGACCGGGACGGACGAACCTCTGGTGTGCCAGTTGTTCTGCCAAGGGCATGGCTGGTTGGCTACGTTCGGGAGGGATAACCGCTGAAAGCATCTAAGCGGGAAGCCTGCTTCGAGATGAGGACTCCCACCCACTTGATGGGGTAAGGCTCCCAGTAGACGACTGGGTTGATAGGCCGGATCTGGAAGCACGGTAACGTGTGGAGGTGACCGGTACTAATAGGCCGAGGGCTTGTCCTCAGTTGCTCGCGTCCACTGTGTTAGTTCTGAGGCAACGACCGTTGCCGGCTTTAGAGCAGAACGCATAATAGAAGAGTGTGCTTGTTCGCTCGAAACCATTAGGGTTTCGGTGGTCATAGCGTGAGGGAAACGCCCGGTTACATTCCGAACCCGGAAGCTAAGCCTCACAGCGCCGATGGTACTGCAGGGGGGACCCTGTGGGAGAGTAGGACGCCGCCGAACAATCTTTGGAGGACCCCTGGTCACCAGCGTTCAGCTGGGACCAGGGGTCCTTTTGTTTTTACAATGCTTGCGGTACCGAAGACAGGAGTCACCATGTCCACCAACTCTCCCGACGACCGACCGGAGCGCGACCAGCGGCGACGGGACAGTGGTGACCGGGGTGACCGTGGCGGGTTCCGCCGCGACAACGACCGGCGCGACAACGACCGCCGCGGTGGCGACCGTGGCAGCTACGGTCGCCGTGACGACCGGCGTGACGACCGCCGCGATGACCGTCGTGACGACCGCCGTGGTGGCGGCTTCCGTCGCGAGGGCGACCGCGGTGCGCGCCCCGGTTTCCAGCGGGACGATCGCGACCGGGGCGACCGCGGCGGGTTCCGTCGCGACGACCGGCGTGACGACCGCCGTGACGACCGTCGTGATGACCGTGGGGACCGCGGCGGGTTCCGTCGGGACGACCGGGGTGGCGACCGTCCCTCCTACCGTCGCGACGACGACCGCGGTGGCTACGGCCGGCGCGACGACAACCGCGGTGGCTTCCCGCGTCGTGACGACCGCCGCGACGATCGGCGTGACGACCGCGACCGTGGTGAGCGCGGTGGGTTCCGTCGTGACCACGACCGGCGTGACGACCGCAGGGACGACACCCGCGACGACCGCCGTGGTGGCGGCTTCCGCCGCGAGGGCGACCGCGGTGGCCGCCCGCCGTTCCGCCGTGACGACCGTCGCGACGACCGCCGTGACGACCGTCGTGACGACCGTGGGGACCGCGGTGGGTTCCGTCGGGACGACCGCGGTGGCGACCGTCCCTCCTACCGTCGCGACGACGACCGCGGTGGCTACGGCCGCCGTGACCACGACCGCGGTGGCGAGCGCCCTTCCTACCGTCGCGACGACGAGCGCGGCGGCGACCGCCCCTCGTACCGCCGCGACGACGAGCGCGGGGGCTACCGCCGTGATGACCGCCGTGATGACCGTCGCGACGACCGCCGTGACGACCGTCGGGACGACCGCGGTGGTTTCCGTCGGGACGACCGTGACCGCGGTGACCGCGGTGGGTTCCGTCGCGACGACCGCCGTGACGACCGTCGGGACGACCGCGGTGGCCGCGGGCCCCGCAGGGACGACCGCGGTGACCGCGGTGACCGTGGCGGGCGGCCGGGTGGTTTCCGGGGCCGTGACGGCCGGGACGACCGCCGTGGCGGTGGCTTCCGCCGCGAGGACCGGGACCGGGACCGCGAGCCGATCAAGCGGCTGCCGATCCCGGAGGACGTCACCGGTGACGAGATCGACAAGGACGTCCGGCAGGAGCTGCAGAGCCTGCCCAAGACGCTCGCCGAGGACGTCGCCAAGAACCTGGTGATGGTCGCCCGGCTGATCGACGAGGACCCCGAGGGCGCCTACGGCTACTCGAGGGTGGCCCTGCGCCTGGCGTCCCGCGTGGCCGCTGTACGGGAGGCCGCCGGATTCGCCGCGTACGCGAACCAGAAGTACGGCGAGGCCCTCGCCGAGTTCCGGGCCGCCCGGCGGATGACCGGCACCGTGGAGCTGTGGCCGGTGATGGCCGACTGCGAGCGCGGGCTCGGCCGGCCGGAGAAGGCGCTGGACATGGCCGGCGCCCCCGAGGTGCACAAGCTGGACAAGGCCGGCCAGGTCGAGATGCGGCTCGTCGCCGCCGGTGCCCGGCGGGACATGGGGCAGCTGGACGCGGCCATCGTGACCCTGCAGAGCCCGGAGCTGGCCTCCAACTCGGTCCAGCCCTGGACCGCGCGCCTGCGCTACGCCTACGCCGACGCCCTGCTGGCCGCCGGCCGGGAGCGCGAGGCGCGGGAGTGGTTCGCGAAGGCCGTCGAGGCGGACCGGGACGGCAGCACGGACGCCTCCGACCGGCTCGCCGAGCTGGACGGCGTGGAGTTCGTCGACGCCCTGGCCGAGGACGAGGCCGACGAGGCCGACGAGGCCGACGTGTCCGACGCGTCCGGCGAGGCGGCGGAGTCCGGCGAGGCGGACCGGTCCGGCGAGTCCGGCGGTGCCTCCGCGGAGGACCGTGACGAGGACTGACGTCGGTCCTGGTCCACTGGACACCTGATCACTGGAAAGAGGGCAGGCCCCCGGGGCCTGCCCTCTTTCGCGTCGTGCCGGCCGTCGCCCGCTCAGATCTCCAGTGCCCGCAGCACCAGTCCCGAGGCCGGCTTGGGGCCGAACGAGGTCGACTTGCGGGGCATCCGCACGCCTTGCCGGGCCAGGTCGAGCACGACCTCCTCGCGGACCGGGTGCATCAGGACGCCCGTACTGCCGTCGCGTTCCGCCTTCTCGACCGTCGCGGCCGTGTCGTGGATGTAGGCGATGTGGGCGGGGGAGTCCTCGGGGATGCGCCAGACGTGTTCGAGGAGCGTGGCGTGCAGGACGGTGGCGTCCAGGGAGCGCCAGGCCGCGGGGCGGTCCGCCGGGATCGTGCGGGCCAGCAGCTCCGGGTCGGGGCGGTCGAGCAGGTGGAAGGCGCCGTCACCGGCCAGCAGGAAGGAGTTGCCCGCGCAGGAGGCGTCCGCGAGGGTCTCCAGGGCCTGTGGCAGGGGCACGTCCAGGCGCCGTACCCGGAACAGGCCGTCCACCGCCGTCAGCGCGTCCGCGACCGGCAGGCCGTGCAGCAGCCGGTGGATGGCGCGGACGCGCAGCGGGTAGCGCGCGGTGTCGACCAGGAGGACCAGGCCGTAGTCCCAGGGGCTGGGGGAGGGGTGTTCCGTGCGCAGCCGGCGGTAGGTGGCCCAGCGGTGGTGGCCGTCGGCGATCAGGGCCTGGCGGCCGGCCAGGTCGGTCTGGATGCGGGCCAGGTCGTCGGGGTCGGTCACGGACCACAGGCGGTGGTGGTAGCCGTCCTCGGTGGTGGTGGCCAGCAGGGGCGGGCGGTCCGCCGTGCGTTCGACGACCTCGGCGGCCGTGCCGTCGCCCCGGTAGGTCAGCAGCAGCGGTTCGAGGTTCGCGCGCGTGGCGCGCATCAGGGCCGCGCGGTCGGCGACGACGGGCGGCATGACGTCCTCGTGCGGCAGCACCACGCCCTCGGCGGGCTCCGAGACCCGCAGGGTGCCGATGACCCCGCGCTGGAGCATGCCGTTGCCGTCCTGCTGCTCGTACACGTACAGGCCCGGCTCGGGGTCGGCGGTGAGGACGCCCTCGTCCAGCCAGCGGCGCAGGGTGTCGGCGGCCTGCTCGGTGCGGGCGCTGGGGCTGCCGGCCTGGGGCAGGATCAGCCGGACGATGTTGTACGGATCCGCCGACTGGAGGTGGTGCAGGCCGTCGGGGCGTACGACGACGTCGTAGGGCGGAGAGGTGACGGAGGCGAGGCTGCCGACCCGGTCGGGGTCGTAACGGAGGCCTCGGAACGGGGTCAGTTCCAAGCCTCGACGCGGTGTCGCCTCCCAGTGACCTGCTGTGTTCATCCCGGCATCGTACGTGTGTCGGTGGCGTGCGGGATGATCGGGGGAAAGGCGAGTGAACGAGGAGCGATGTGGACATGAGCCAGGGCGTCAGGACGAGGCCCGAGGGCAGTGGGCAGCCCCTGAGCGAGGCGTACGACACGGCGCTGCTCGATCTGGACGGGGTGGTGTACGCGGGCGGGAGCGCGATCGCGCACGCGGTCGACTCGCTGGCGGTGGCCCGGTCGGGTGGGATGCGTCTCGCGTACGTGACCAACAACGCGCTGCGGACCCCGGACGCGGTGGCCGGGCATCTGACGGAGCTGGGCATACCGACGGGCGCGGACGACGTCATCACCTCCGCGCAGGCCGTGGCGCGGCTGATCAGCGAGCAGGTGCCGGCGGGGGCGCGGGTGCTGGTGGTCGGCGGCGAGGGGCTGCGGGTGGCGCTGCGCGAGCGCGGCCTGGTGCCGGTGGAGTCGGCGGACGACGACCCGGCGGCGGTCGTGCAGGGCTACGGCGGACCGGATCTGTCCTGGGGGCGGTTCGCGGAGGCGTCGTACGCGGTGCGGCGCGGGGTGCCGTGGTTCGCGTCCAACACCGATCTGACGATTCCGAGCGGGCGGGGCATCGCGCCGGGCAACGGGGCGGCCGTGGAGGTGGTGCGGATCGCGACGGGCGCGGAGCCGCAGGTCGCGGGCAAGCCGCTGCCGCCGATGCACCGGGAGACGATCCTGCGGACCGGTGCCGAGCGGCCGCTGGTGGTGGGGGACCGGCTGGACACGGACATCGAGGGCGCGTTCAACGGCGGGGTGGACTCGCTGCTGGTGCTGACCGGTGTCACCGACGGGGCGCAGCTGCTGGCCGCGCCGCCGCAGCACCGGCCGACGTACGTGGACGCTGATCTGCGCGGGCTGCTCACCGGCCAGCCGGAGATCACCCGCAAGGATGACGGTTTCCGGTGCGGCGGGTGGACGGCGACCGCCGGGGCCGAGCGGCTGGAGCTGACCGGCGACGGCGAGGCGCTGGACGGGCTGCGGGCGCTGTGCGCGGCGGCCTGGACGGCGGCGGGGGACGGTTCCTGCGCGCTGGACGGGGAGAAGGCGCTGGCCCGGCTGGGAATCTGACGGCGCCCCAGCGGGGCGCGGGCGGGAGCCGGAGAACCGGGGATCGAGATGCGATGCGAGGGTAGGCTAACCTAACCTCGTGTTGGTCGACAGTCCTCCGGAACCGCGCGCGGAGACCGCCCCCGCGCCCCCAACCCGCCGGGCGGCGCGGGCGCTTGGGCTCCTGCTCTCGGTCCTGCTCCTGGTGCTCGTCGCCTTGGCGAGCATCGCCGTCGGGGCCAAGGCGCTGCCCCTGGACCAGGTCTGGCACGGCCTGTTCCACGAGACGGGGACGTACGGCGACGTGGTCGTGGACGAGCGGCTCGCGCGCACGGTCCTCGGCCTGCTGGTCGGTGCCGCGCTCGGGCTGTCCGGCGCGGTGCTCCAGGCGCTGACCCGCAATCCGCTGGCCGACCCCGGGCTGCTCGGCATCAACGCGGGCGCCTCCGCGGCGGTCGTCACGGCCGTCACCTACGCCGGTGTCACCAGCCTCACCGGCTATGTGTGGTTCGCGTTCCTGGGCGCCTCGGCGGTCGGCGCGCTGGTGTGGTTCCTCGGCGGCAGCCGGGGCGCCACCCCGGTACGCCTCGCGCTGGCCGGCACGGCCATCAGCGCGGCCCTGTACGGCTACCTCCAAGCCGTGATGATCATGGACGGCGCGGCCCTGGCCAAGATGCGTTTCTGGACGGTGGGTTCACTGGCCTCGGCCGGCTACCCGACCATCAGGCAGGTGCTGCCGTTCCTCGCGGTCGGCATGGTGCTCGCGCTCGTGCTGGCCCGGCCGCTCAACGCCGTGGAGATGGGCGACGACACCGCCCGCGCCCTCGGCGCCCACCTCGACCGCACCCGCGCCCTGGCCATGCTGGCCGCCGTGCTGCTGTGCGGTGCCGCGACCGCCGCCTGCGGTCCGATCGTCTTCGTCGGCCTGATGGTCCCGCACGTCGTGCGCTCCTTCACCGGGCCCGACCTGCGCTGGATCCTGCCCTACGCCATGGTCCTGGCGCCCGTGCTGCTGCTCGGCGCCGACGTCGTCGGCCGGGTCGTGGCCCGCCCCGCCGAGCTCCAGGTCGGCATCGTCACCGCGATCATCGGCGGCCCGGTCTTCATCTTTCTCGTACGACGGCGGAGGACGGCCCAGCTGTGAAGACACACCCCAGGAGCCGTGCCGTACGCACTCCCGGCGGGCTCTCCCTGCGTCTGGAGCCGCGTGCCCTGATCGTCGTCGCGCTGCTGCTGGCCGCCGCCGGCGCCGCCGGTGTCGCCCTGATCGGCACCGGCGACGCGAAGATCCCGGCGGCCGACGTGCTGCGCACGCTCGCCGGGAACGGCACCGCCTACCAGGACTTCATCGTCAACGAACTGCGGCTGCCCCGGGTCCTCGTCGGCCTGCTGGTCGGTGCCTCGCTGGGCCTCGGCGGCGCGCTGTTCCAGTCCGTCTCCCGCAACCCGCTCGGCAGCCCGGACCTGCTGGGCCTGTCCCAGGCCTCGACGGCCGGCGCGTTGGTCGTGATCGTGCTGCTGTCCGGCAGCGCCGCCCAGGTCACCCTGGGCGCGCTGGTGGGCGGCCTGGCGACCGGTCTCGCCCTGTACGCCCTCGCCTGGAAGCAGGGCGTGCACGGCTACCGGCTGGTGCTGGTCGGCATCGGCGTCAACGCGGTCATGACGGCGGTCAACGGCTACCTGCTCACCAAGGCCGACCTGGTCGACGCCACCCGCGCGGTGGTATGGATGACCGGCTCGCTGGCCGGCCGGGACTGGGATCAGGTCTGGCCGCTGCTCGGGCTGTGCGCCGTCCTCGTCCCGCTGGTCCTCGCCAACGCGCGCGGCCTGCGGATGATGGAGATGGGTGACGACGTCTCCCACGCGCTCGGCGTGCGCGTGCAGCGCGTCCGGCTCGTGCTGATGGTCTCCGCCGTGCTGCTCACCGCCGCCGCCACGGCCGCCGCGGGCCCGGTCAGCTTCGTCGCGCTGACCGCGCCGCAGCTCGCCCGCCGCCTCACCCGCTCGCCGGGGCCGAACCTGGTGCCCTCGCTGTGCATGGGGGCGACCCTGCTGGTGGCCGCCGACTGGGCCTCCCAGCGCGCCTTCGGCGCCGACCAGCTGCCCGTCGGCGTGGTCACCGGCGTCCTCGGCGGCGCCTACCTGCTGTGGCTGCTGGTCACCGAGCGCCGGGCGGGCCGGATATGAAGCGCGCACAGGGCCCGGACACGAGCGCCGCGCACCCGAACACCCCTAGGAGCACTGTGAACCGCCTGTCCGCCGACGACGTCACCCTCGCCTACGACCAGCGGGTCATCGCCGAGCAGCTGTCGGTGGAGATCCCGGACAACTCCTTCACGGTGATCGTCGGGCCGAACGCGTGCGGCAAGTCGACGCTGCTGCGGGCCCTGTCGCGGATGCTCAAGCCCAGCCGGGGCCGGGTGCTGCTGGACGGGCAGGCCATCCAGTCGATGCCCGCGAAGAAGGTCGCGCGGACCCTCGGCCTGCTGCCGCAGTCGTCCATCGCGCCCGACGGCATCACGGTCGCCGACCTCGTCGGGCGGGGCCGCTACCCGCACCAGGGCCTGCTGCGCCAGTGGTCGGCGGAGGACGAGCGGGTCGTGAGCGAGTCGATGCGGCAGACCGGCGTGGCGGAGCTGGCCGAACGGTACGTCGACGAGCTGTCCGGCGGGCAGCGGCAGCGGGTGTGGATCGCCATGGCGCTCGCCCAGCAGACCCCGCTGCTGCTCCTGGACGAGCCGACCACCTACCTGGACATCCAGCACCAGATCGACGTCCTCGACCTGTGCGCCGAGCTGCACGAGGAGCAGGGGCGGACGCTGGTGGCGGTGCTGCACGACCTCAACCACGCCGCCCGCTACGCCACCCACCTCATCGCCCTGCGCGGCGGCACGGTGATCGCCGAGGGCGCCCCGAACGACATCGTCACGGCCGAGCTGGTGGAGGAGGTCTTCGGGCTGCGCTGCCAGGTCATCGACGACCCGGAGACGGGGACCCCGCTGGTGGTGCCGGCCGCGCGGAAGGCACGGATCACAGCAGCTTCCTGAGCCGGAACAGGTCCAGCAGGCTCGCCTCCAGCCTGACCCGGCCCGAACCCCAGGCGGTCGCGAAGTTCAGCTCGCCGTTCACCAGGGCGACCAGGTCGTCGCCGGCCATGGCGAGCCTGATCTGCGCCCGTTCGGGGGGAGGGCCGGGAAGAGTGTCGTCCACCTCGATCCGCCCGCCGGTCAGCCGGCCGGCGAAGGTGACGTCCAGGTCGGTGATGTGGCAGCTCACCGAGCGGTCCAGCGCGGCGGCCGCGCGGACCTCGCCCCCGGCGCCCTGCATGTTGTCCGAAAGCTTGCCCAGTGCCCGGCGGCACTCCTCGATCGTGGCCATCGCCCCGACGGTACCCCAGCGGTTCGGGGTAGCGTCTGGGCATGAGCGAGTCCGTGCCCGAGGCCGAGATCGGCACCGAGGCGGCGCCCGCGTCCGACCCCGCGGCGCCCGCCCCCCTGAACGTCCCCCGCACCCCCACCGGCAACGCCGAGGTCGACGCGCAGCTGGACCGGCTGGCCGACGCCGACCACCTCGCCACCGACGGACACCTCGAGGTGTACGAGGATGTACACCGGGGGCTGCGCGACGCGCTCACCGCGCTCGACGCCCGCCCGGGACCTCCGGCGCCCCCACCGTCGTACCACCAGAGCAGGAGCTGAACCGAACGTGGCAGGAGTCGCACGCCGCCGTCTCGACGCGGAGCTGGTCCGCCGGAAGCTCGCCCGCTCGCGCGAGCACGCCAGCCAGCTGATCACCGCCGGCCGGGTCACCGTCGGCAGGACCGTGGCGACCAAGCCGGCCACGCAGGTGGAGACCGCGGCGGCGATCGTCGTCCAGGCCGACGACAGCGACCCGGACTACGTCTCCCGGGGCGGGCACAAGCTCGCCGGCGCGCTGGAGGCCTTCGTGCCGCGGGGTCTCGTGGTCGAGGGCCGGCGCGCGCTGGACGCCGGCGCGTCCACCGGCGGCTTCACCGACGTCCTGCTGCGCGCGGGCGCCGCCCACGTCGTCGCGGTGGACGTCGGCTACGGCCAGCTCGCCTGGTCTCTCCAAAACGATGAACGCGTCACCGTCAAGGACCGTACGAACGTACGCGAGTTGACGCTTGAGGCGATCGATGGGGAACCTGTGGATCTTGTCGTGGGCGATCTGTCCTTCATCCCGCTCGGGCTGGTGCTGCCCGCCCTGAAGCGGTGCGTGGCGCCGGACGCCGATCTGGTGATGATGGTCAAGCCGCAGTTCGAGGTGGGGAAGGAGCGGCTCGGCAGCGGGGGTGTCGTACGGAGTCCGCAGCTGCGGGCGGAGGCCGTGCGAGGAGTGGCCGAGAAGGCCTGGGAGCTGGGGCTCGGGGTGCAGGGTGTCACCGCCAGTCCGCTGCCCGGCCCCTCGGGGAACGTCGAGTACTTTCTCTGGCTGCGGGCGGGGGCACCCCAGGTGGACCCGGCCGACGTCGACCGTGCAGTGGCGGAGGGGCCGCGTTGACACAGAACCTGGCGCGTACTGTTTTCCTGCTCGCCCACACCGGGCGGCCCGCGGCGATCCGCAGCGCGGAACTCGTCGTCAAGGGCCTGCTGCGGCATGGCATCGGGGTGCGGGTGCTGGAGGAGGAGGCGCGCGACCTGCCGCTCCCCGACGAGGTGGCCCTCGTCAAGGAGGCGACACCGCAGTGCCTGGACGGGTGCGAGCTGCTGATCGTGCTCGGCGGCGACGGCACGCTGCTGCGCGGTGCCGAGTTCGCCCGGGCCTCCGGGGTGCCGATGCTCGGTGTCAACCTCGGGCGCGTCGGATTCCTCGCGGAGGCCGAGCGGGACGACCTCGACCGGGTCGTGGACCGGGTGGTGGCCCGGTCCTACGAGGTCGAGGAGCGGATGACCGTCGACGTCGTCGTGCACCGCAACGGGGACATCGTGCACACCGACTGGGCGCTGAACGAGGCGGCCGTGCAGAAGGCCGGCGCCGAGAAGCTGCTCGAGGTCGTGCTGGAGATCGACGGGCGGCCGGTGACGGGGTTCGGGTGCGACGGGGTCGTCCTGTCCACGCCCACCGGATCCACCGCGTACGCCTTCTCCGCCGGGGGACCGGTGGTGTGGCCGGAGGTGGAGGCGCTGCTGATGGTGCCGATCAGCGCGCACGCGCTGTTCGCGAAGCCGCTGGTGACCTCGCCGGACTCGGTGCTCGCGGTCGAGGTGCTGCCGCACATCCCGCCGGGGGTGCTGTGGTGCGACGGGCGGCGGACCGTGGAGCTGCCGCCGGGGGCGCGGGTGGAGGTGCGGCGGGGGGCTGTGCCGGTGCGGCTGGCCCGGCTGCACCATTCCTCGTTCACGGACCGGCTGGTCGCGAAGTTCGCGCTGCCGACGACCGGATGGCGGGGGGCGCCGCACCACTCCTCGGAGTGACAAGGGCGGGCCATGTGCACTCCCCGCCCCGGACCTCGTATGGTCTGTTCCGTGTTGGAGGAGATGCGGATACGGTCGCTCGGGGTCATCGACGATGCTGTCGTCGAGCTGTCGCCGGGGTTCACCGCCGTCACCGGTGAGACGGGTGCGGGCAAGACCATGGTGGTCACCAGCCTGGGGCTGCTGCTCGGCGGCAGGGCGGACCCGGCGCTCGTGCGGATCGGGGCGGAGAAGGCGGTCGTGGAGGGGCGGGTCGCCGTACCCGCCGGCGCCGCCGCCGTCGTACGGGCCGAGGAGGCCGGGGCCGAGCTGGACGACGGCGCCCTGCTGATCAGCCGTACCGTTTCCGCCGAGGGCCGCTCCCGGGCGCACCTGGGCGGGCGCAGCGTGCCCGTCGGGCTGCTCGCCGAGCTGGCCGACGACCTGGTGGCCGTGCACGGGCAGACCGACCAGCAGGGGCTGCTGAAGCTGTCCCGGCAGCGGCAGGCGCTGGACCGGTACGCGGGCGACGCCGTCGCCGTGCCGCTCGCCAAGTACTCCGAGGCGTACCGGCGGCTGCGGGCCGTCTCCGCCGAGCTGGAGGAGATCACCACGCGCGCGCGGGAGCGGGCGCAGGAAGCCGACATGCTGCGGTACGGGCTCGACGAGATCGCGGCCGTGGAGCCCCGGGCCGGCGAGGACGCGGAGCTGGCCGAGGAGGCCGAGCGGCTCGGGCACGCCGAGGCGCTGGCGTCCGCCGCGACGGCCGCGCACGCCGCTCTCGCGGGCAATCCCGAGGACCCCGAGGGCATCGACGCCTCGACCCTCGTCGCGGGCGCCCACCGGGCCCTGGAGGCCGTGCGGGCGCACGATCCGGCGCTGGCCGCGCTCGCCGACCGGATCGGCGAGATCGGCATCCTGCTCGGCGACGTGGCCGGCGAGCTGGCGGGGTACGCCGACGATCTCGACGCCGACCCGCTGCGGCTGGCCGCGGTGGAGGAGCGCCGGGCCGCGCTGACCGCGCTGACGCGCAAGTACGGCGAGGACGTGAACGCGGTCCTGGCCTGGGCCGAGCAGAGCGCCGCGCGCCTGACCGAGCTGGACGGCGACGACGAGCGGATCGAGGAGCTGACCGCCGAGCGGGACGCCCTGCGCACCGAACTGGGCGGCCTGGCGCAGGCCCTGACCGACGCCCGGACGGAGGCCGCCGAGCGGTTCGCCGCCGCGGTCACCGCCGAGCTGGCCTCGCTGGCGATGCCCCACGCGCGCGTGTCCTTCGACATCCGGCAGACCGAGGACCCGGAGGGCGTCGAGGTGGGCGGCCGGACGGTCGCCTACGGCCCCTCGGGCGCGGACGAGGTCGAGCTGCTGCTCGCCCCGCACCCGGGCGCCCCGCCGCGCCCCATCGCCAAGGGCGCCTCCGGCGGTGAGCTGTCCCGCGTCATGCTGGCCGTGGAGGTCGTCTTCGCGGGCACCGACCCGGTGCCGACGTACCTCTTCGACGAGGTCGACGCCGGTGTCGGCGGCAAGGCGGCCGTCGAGATCGGGCGGCGCCTGGCCAAGCTCGCCAAGACCGCGCAGGTCGTCGTGGTCACCCACCTGCCCCAGGTCGCCGCGTTCGCCGACCGCCAGCTGCTGGTGGAGAAGACCAACGACGGCTCCGTCACGCGGTCCGGCGTGAAGGTCCTGGAGGGCGAGGAGCGCATCCGCGAGCTGTCCCGCATGCTGGCGGGCCAGGAGGACTCCGAGACGGCACGCGCCCACGCCGAGGAACTCCTGGCGACGGCCAGGGCGGACGCCTAGGACCCCGGCGGGGCGGCTGCCCGGCGGTGCCCGGGCACCTGGGGGGCGCGCGTTCCCGGTTTCGCGCCGGGGTGGCGGTCGGGGTGGGCAACCGGCGCACAGAGGTTGCTCGCGTGCGCCGTCAGGCCGGTCGTCATGCCCGGGACGGGGGCCGGGGGACCGTGGGGACATGGGTACCGAGGGCGGCTGACCTCGTAGGACGCCCTCGCACGGCGTTCGGTCGCGGCGGGGGTTTCCTCACCCGTGTGGGTGAAGTGCTCCGGCGCATTGCCCCGGCCCGCCGCACGGTGCGCCCTCCCGAATGGCCCTGAACGGCCGTACGGGCTGGCATGCTTGGCAGGGAACACGGGGTGGGCAGGGGGTCCGGACGGTCCGCGCGGGAGGTGCGCGGTGTGCGTCCTTCCGTCCCCCGGAGCCCGCTACCTTCTGTACGTTCCCTCGTGACCGCCCCCGCCGTGAACCAGGAGCCCCGGCCCCCGTGACCCCCGTGAGCAGCAACGCACCGCACGGCCAGTCGCCGCTGCGCACCGTGCAGGTGCTCGGCGGAGGGAACGCCGGCAGCAGCGCGCACGTGCGCTCCCTGGCCGAGGGGCTCGTGGCGAGGGGCGTGCGCGTCACGGTGTGCGCCCCCGCCGAGGCGGACCGCGCCTACGACTTCACCGGGACCGGCGCCGACCACGTGCACGTGCCGCGCAGCAGCGACCCGGTCTCCGTGGCCGCGCTCCGCACGGCCTGCGCCAACGCCGACCTGGTGCACGCGCACGGTCTGCACGCCTCCTTCCGGGCCGTGCTCGCGCTCAGCGGGCGCACCACCCCGCTGGTGGTCACCTGGCACAACCGGGCCCACGCGGAGGGGCCGCGGGCCCATCTGCTGCGGATGCTGGAGCGACGGGTGGTGAAGACCGCGGCCGTGGTCCTCGGCACCAGCTCCGACCTGGTCGACCGGGCCCGGCGGACCGGCGCGCGGGACGCCCGGCTCGCGGCCGTCGCCCTCCCGGCCCGGCCCCGCCCCGGCGCCCTCCTCGACCCCGACGCCGACGCCTTCGACCCGGACGACCCCGACCGGCTGCGGCCCAAGATCCGCGCCGAACTCGGCGCCACCGGGCGCCCGTTGCTCATCGCGGTCGGCTCCCTGGACCGTCACCGCGGCTACGACGTCCTGCTCGACGCGGCCCGCACCTGGCGGGACCTGGACCCGGCACCGCTCGTGGTCGTCGCGGGGGAGGGGCCGCTGCGGCCGGTGCTGCAACGGCGGATCGAGGACGAGGAACTTCCGGTGCGGCTCATCGGGCACCGGGACGACGTGGCCGAGCTGCTCGCCGCCGCCGATCTGGCACTCCTGACCAGCAGGTGGGAGTCACGGTCCGTGCTCGCCCAGGAGGCCCTGCACGCGCGCGTGCCGCTCGTCGCCACCCGCGTCGGCGGCATCCCGGACCTCGTCGGCGACGCCGCCGAACTCATCCCCTACGGCGATCCGGAAGCCCTCGCCCACACCGTCGTACGGCTGCTCGCCGACCCGGAGCGGTGCGCACTGCTGCGGGAGCACGGGGCACGGCAGGCCGCCACCTGGCCCACCGAGGACGAGACCGTCGCCCAAGTGCTGAGCGTGTACGACGAGTTGACCCAGCCGAGGCCGCTGGTTTAGGGAACGTGCCTGCGCGCCCGGAGTGCCAGGCTCAACGCCAGCACGGTCTGCGGGTCGTCGAGGTCGGTGCCCAGCAACTCCCCGATGCGGGCGAGCCGGTTGTACAGGGTCTGCCGGTTGAGGTGCAGCTCGCGGGCCGTCTCCGCCTTGCGGCCGGCGTGCGCCAGATAGGTCTCCAGGGTCGGCAGCAGCGGCGGCTTGGAGCGGTGGTCGTGATCGCGCAGCGGGCCGATCGCGCGGTCCACGAAGGCCGCCAGGTCCGGGTGGTCGCGCAGCCGCCACAGCAGCAGGTCGATGTCCAGGCGCCGGGCGTCGTACCAGGGCCGGTCGGTCAGGCCCTGGGCCGCCGTCGCCGTCTCCGCCGCGTGCCGGAGCCCCGCCGAGGCCGCCGCCCAGCCGCCCGCCACCCCGACGACCACCACCGGCGGCGGCGAACCCGGCCGGCGCATCCCGGCCCGCTCCACCCCCGCCCGCAGCGCCGCCGCCACCCGGTCCGCGACCGCCGCCCGCTCCGACTCCGAACGCAGCCCCAGCAGCACCAGCACCCGGCCCTCCACCGGCCGCACCCCGAGCAGCACCGGCACGCCCACTGCGGCCAGCTCCTCGGAGACCGCCCGGGCCAGCACCGCCCAGCCCCCGCCGGGGGAGAGGGTGTCCCCGATCCGCATCACCACCGGCAGCAGCGGGCTGCCGCCGGGCTTGAAGCCGAGGACCCGGGCCTGCGCCGGGGCGTCCTCCGCCGCGATCCGGCCCTCGGCGAGATCGGTGAGGAAGTCACCGCGCCCGCGCGCCGCCAGCTCCTCCTCCTGCCGGGCCTGCATCAGCACCACGGCCAGGATGCCCGCGGCCCGCTCGGCGGCGATCCGGTGCACCGGGGACAGCGGGGAGCGCACCGGCAGCAGCACCAGGCGGGCCCGCACCGAACCCGCCGTACCGGGCCCGCCGCCCGGCACGTCCACCAGCACCGAACCGGCGGGCGGCGGCGCCTCCTTGTGCGGACCGCGCAGCCCCTCCCACACCTGGAGCGGGTCCGCGCCCTGCGGCCCGGCCCCGGCGGCGTACAGCAGCCGTCCGTCGGCCGTCTCCAGGAACACCGGGTTGTCCCCGAAGTCCGCCAGGATGCCCAGCACCTGCGGCACCCCGCCGCCGCCCAGCAACGCCTCGGTGCAGCGCCGGTGCACCTCCTCCGCGCGCTGGAGCAGCGCGTAGTGGCCGTTGACGATCTCGGTGTGGATCTCCTCGGTCACCGTCACGAAGGGCACCTCGCGGTGCAGCTGGACCAGTGGCAGACCGGCCGCCCGGGCCGTGTCCACCAGGGCGGCCGGCAGCCGGGCGAAGCGCGGACCCAGCTCCACCACCAGGGCGGCGATCCCCCGCTCGGCCAGGGTCCGGACGAACGCCCGCTGCTCGGCCGGCCGGGTGCCGAGGCCGTAGCCGGTGGTGAGCAGCAGCTCGCCGCCCTTGAGCAGCGAGGCGATGTTCGGCACCTCGCCCGCGTGCACCCAGCGCACGGTACGGCCGAGCCGGTCGGCGCCCGCCAGGACCTCGGGCAGCCCGCTGCGCAGTCCGGGCAGCTCCAGCGCCCGCTGCACGGTGATGCCCGCGCCCTGGGTGTCGAATCGGTGGTCCGTACGGCTGTCCATGCAGCGGACGCTACCTGCGACGACGTCCTCAGGACAGCGGTCGCAGGACGGCTGCCGGCTACACCGGCCGGATGTTGTGGTTGAAGCGGAACACGTTGTCGGGGTCGTACCGCCGCTTCACCTTCTCCAGGCGCAGGGTGTTCCCGGCGCCCAGGCCCGCGCGGACCCGCTCGGGGCCCTCGTCGCCGATGTAGTTGAGGTGAACGTCCCCGGTGCGCCACGGCTTCAGATCGGCGCACACGTCCTGCACCCAGGCGCGGGCCCGTTCGTCGTCGGCCGGGTCCTCCCAGAGCGCGAAGGGGTGCGCGGCCCAGGGGGCGTCCCGGTACGGCACCGGGTACTCGTGCGGACCGGCGGCGATCGCCCCGCCCTGCGGGAACAGGATGTGCCGGGTGCCGGTCGGCACCGGCATGCCGTCCGCGCGGGCGCAGAAGACGTCCACCGCCTCGTCCGGCAGCCCCGACAGACACTCCGCCGACCAGTGGTTCCGCATGCCCGGCGGATCGTCGAGCATGCACTGCACATCGACGTAGGGCATGTCACCGGCCAGCTCCACCTCGTGCGGCAGCGCGAGCAGCGGCTCGGCGAGGCCCCGCAGCCCGTCCTCGCCGCCCGTGTAGGTCAGCAGCGCCGCGCACACCGGCCGGCCCACCAGCTCGGGCGGCGTGAACTCCTCGGGCGGACCGGTGAGGTACAGCACCGCACCCCCCACCGCGTCCGGGCCGGTCAGCATGATCTCGCGGAAGGTCCGGAGCACCTCCGGCCCGTGCTGCGGCAGGAACACCAGCAGGACGACGGAGAACTCCGGCAGCTCGTGCAGCTCCAGGGTCAGCGCGGTGGCCACGCCGAAGTTGCCGCCCCCGCCGTGCAGCGCCCAGAACAGCTCGGGGTTCTCGTCGGCGCTGGCGTGCACCCGCTCGGCGTCTGCGGTCACCAGCTCCACGGCGATGAGGTTGTCGACGGCCAGGCCGAAGGCGCGGTCCAGCCAGCCGGTACCGCCGCCGAGGACGAACCCGCCGACGCCGGTCGTGGAGGCCCGCCCGCCGGTCGTGGCCAGACCGTACGGCTGGGTGGCCCGGTCGAGCCGGCTCATCGTGGCGCCGCCCTCGATGCGTACCGCCTCGGCCGCCGGGTCGACGGTGACCCGGTGCATCCGGCGCAGGTCCACCACGAGCGCGCCGTCACCCAGCGCGGTACCGGCCACGCCGTGGCCGCCGCCGCGTACCGCGATGTGCAGGTCCAGCTCCCTGCCGAAGCGCACGGCCCGCACCACGTCGGTGGCGTCCGCGCACTGGGCGATCACGGCCGGCCGGCGGTCGATCATCGCGTTGAAGACCGTCCGGGCCTCGTCGTAGCCCGGGTCCCCCGGCGCGAACACGTCGCCGACCAGGTCCTCGCGCAGCGCGGCGAGCGCCGTACCCGCCTTGGAGAGGGAAGCCATGGCAGCCCCTTCCGGGAAGGGGCCCCTTCCCGGCTCCCAGCCTAGGCGGGCCCGGCCGCACCGGCCCGGTCAGCCGCCGTACGCCCCCGACGCCGTCAGACGCAGGGCCGTGTCGATCAGTGGCACGTGGCTGAACGCCTGCGGGAAGTTGCCCACCTGGCGCTTCAGCCGCGGGTCCCACTCCTCGGCGAGCAGACCGAGGTCGTTGCGCAGCGCGAGGAGCTTCTCGAACAGCTTGCGGGCCTCGTCCACCCGGCCGATCATCGCCAGGTCGTCCGCCATCCAGAACGAGCAGGCCAGGAAGGCTCCCTCGTCGCCCGGCAGGCCGTCGACGCCGGCGTGGTCGCCCTCCGTCGGGTAGCGCAGGATGAACCCGTCCGTGGTGGACAGCTCGCGCTGGATCGCCTCGATCGTGCCGATCACCCGCTTGTCGTCCGGCGGCAGGAAGCCCATCTGCGGGATGAGCAGCAGCGAGGCGTCCAGCTCCTGCGAGCCGTAGGACTGGGTGAAGGTGTTGCGCTCCTTGTCGTAGCCCTTCTCGCACACGTCCCGGTGGATGTCGTCGCGCAGCTCGCGCCAGCGCTCCAGTGGGCCGTCCGCGTCGCCGGACTCGATCAGCTTGATCGTGCGGTCCACCGCGACCCAGGCCATCACCTTGGAGTGCACGAAGTGCCGGCGCGGGCCGCGCACCTCCCAGATGCCCTCGTCCGGCTCCTGCCAGTGGTCCTCCAGGTAGCGGATCAGCTTCAGCTGGAGCAGCGAGGCGTAGTCGTTGCGGGCCAGGCCCGTCATGTGGCCCAGGTGCAGGGCCTCGGTGACCTCGCCGTACACGTCCAGCTGGAGCTGGTGCGCGGCGCCGTTGCCGACCCGGACCGGGGCGGACTTCTCGTAGCCCGGCAGCCAGTCCAGCTCCGCCTCGCCCAGCTCGCGCTCGCCCGCGATGCCGTACATGATCTGCAGGTTCTCCGGGTCGCCGGCGACCGCGCGCAGCAGCCACTCGCGCCAGGCGCGGGCCTCCTCGCGGTAACCGGTGCGCAGCAGCGAGGACAGGGTGATCGCCGCGTCCCGCAGCCAGGTGTAGCGGTAGTCCCAGTTGCGCACGCCGCCGATGTCCTCCGGCAGGGAGGTGGTGGGGGCGGCGACGATGCCGCCGGTCGGGGCGTACGTCAGCGCCTTCAGGGTGATCAGCGAGCGGATCACCGCCTCGCGGTACGGCCCGTGGTACGTACAGTGCTCGACCCACTCGCGCCAGAAGTCCTCCGTCGCCTCCAGCGAGGTCTCGGGCTCCGGCAGCGGCGGCGGCTCCTTGTGCGAGGGCTGCCACGAGATCGTGAACGCGATCCGGTCACCCGGGGCCACCGTGAAGTCGGCGTACGTGGTGAGCGCCTTGCCGTAGGTCTCCGCCTCGGTGTCGAACCACACCGAGTCCGGTCCCGCGACGGCCACCGTGCGGCCCTCGTGCTTGTGCACCCACGGCACCACCCGGCCGTAGGAGAACCGCATCCTGAGGGCCGAGCGCATCGGCACCCGGCCGGTGACCCCCTCGACGATCCGGATCAGCTGCGGGGCGCCGTCACGCGGGGGCATGAAATCGGTCACACGGACGGTGCCGCGCGGGGTGTCCCACTCGGATTCCAGGATCAGCGAGTCGCCGCGGTAGCTGCGCCGGGCGGCCGTGGGCGGCTTGGCGTCGGCGGCGTGCGCCGGGCCGAGCCGCCAGAAGCCGTGCTCCTCGGTGCCCAGCAGGCCGGCGAAGATGGCATGCGAGTCGAAGCGGGGCAGGCACAGCCAGTCCACCGTGCCATCCCGGCAGACCAGCGCCGCGGTCTGCATGTCTCCGATGAGTGCGTAGTCTTCGATGCGCCCGGCCACGTGCAACTCCAGTCGAACGGCCACGTCACACCCCCGCGCAGGGGGCTGTCGCTAGTGCGGTCAAGGGGTCGTTGTTATGCGTCGTTGAGCGGTGAAGCAAAGCAGCCCGCCGAGCCCTGGGGCAATACGACAGTCTTTGCTCAACGAACTGCCGCGCTCTCGTTGTTCCGGGTGATGTTGGCGGGGGTGTGCCGTCGTTTCCGGCCGGGCTCGGCAGCGAATGTCCGAGCAGGATACGACGCACGTAGATGATCTGCGTGCCGCTCCGGGCAACCCGTGTGGGCCGAACGAGTGAGCACCGGGTGAGAACGGTGTGTCCGAAGCACGTCCGGTATGACACGAGTGACATGTGTGGCGGCAGCGGGTGGGCGGTTGGGTGCGGAGCGTGGCCGGAAGCCATCCCGGCCAGGCGCTGATACGCTGGTAGCCCGTGGACCGGTGGGAAAAAAACCCCCGAACCGCAGCGACGGCACCCCCGGCAGCGCCGGGAGGGACGCCGGACCGCACCCCCAGACCGCGACCACGGGAGCCCCCTCTTGGCCATGCCGCCCAAAACCACGACGACCAAGCACATCTTCGTCACCGGGGGTGTCGCCTCCTCGCTCGGCAAGGGTCTGACCGCCTCCAGCCTGGGCATGCTGCTCAAGGCGCGGGGCCTGCGGGTCGTGATGCAGAAGCTCGACCCGTACCTGAACGTCGACCCGGGCACGATGAACCCCTTCCAGCACGGTGAGGTGTTCGTCACCAACGACGGCGCCGAGACCGACCTGGACATCGGCCACTACGAGCGGTTCCTCGACCGTGACCTGGACGGCACCGCCAACGTCACCACCGGCCAGGTCTACTCGACCGTGATCGCCAAGGAGCGGCGCGGCGAGTACCTGGGCGACACGGTGCAGGTCATCCCGCACATCACCAACGAGATCAAGCACCGCATCCGCCGCATGGCCACCGACGAGGTCGACGTGGTCATCACCGAGGTCGGCGGCACGGTGGGCGACATCGAGTCGCTGCCGTTCCTGGAGACCGTCCGCCAGGTCCGCCACGAGGTCGGCCGGGACAACGTCTTCGTGGTCCACATCTCGCTGCTGCCCTACATCGGCCCCTCGGGCGAGCTGAAGACCAAGCCGACCCAGCACTCGGTGGCCGCTCTGCGCAACATCGGTATCCAGCCGGACGCGATCGTGCTGCGCTGCGACCGCGAGGTCCCGACCGCGATCAAGCGGAAGATCTCCCTGATGTGCGACGTCGACGAGGCCGCCGTGGTCGCCTGCCCCGACGCCCGCTCGATCTACGACATCCCCAAGGTCGTGCACGCCGAGGGCCTGGACGCCTACGTGGTCCGCAAGCTCGACCTGCCGTTCCGGGACGTGGACTGGACGACCTGGGACGACCTGCTGGACCGCGTCCACAACCCCGACCACGAGGTCACCCTGGCCCTGGTCGGCAAGTACATCGACCTGCCCGACGCCTACCTCTCGGTCACCGAGGCCCTGCGCGCCGGCGGGTTCGCCAACCGCGCCCGCGTGAAGATCAAGTGGGTGACCTCCGACGACTGCAAGACCCCGGCCGGCGCCAAGGCCCAGCTCGCGGACGTGGACGGCATCTGCATCCCCGGCGGCTTCGGCGACCGCGGTGTCCTGGGCAAGGTCGGCGCGATCCGCTACGCGCGGGAGAACAAGATCCCGCTGCTGGGTCTGTGCCTGGGCCTGCAGTGCATCGTGATCGAGGCCGCCCGCAACCTGGCCGACATCCCGGACGCCAACTCCACCGAGTTCGACCCCGCCACCGCCCACCCGGTGATCTCCACCATGGCCGAGCAGCTCGACATCGTCGCCGGCGAGGGCGACATGGGCGGCACGATGCGGCTGGGCATGTACCCGGCCAAGCTCGCCGAGGGCTCCATCGTCCGCGAGGTCTACGACGGCAAGGAGTACGTCGAGGAGCGGCACCGCCACCGCTACGAGGTCAACAACGCCTACCGCGCGGAGCTGGAGAAGAAGGCCGGGATCGTCTTCTCCGGCACCTCGCCCGACGGCAAGCTCGTGGAGTACGTGGAGTACCCGCGGGACGTCCACCCGTACCTGGTCGCCACGCAGGCGCACCCCGAGCTGCGCTCGCGGCCGACCCGCGCGAACCCGCTCTTCGCCGGCCTGGTGAAGGCCGCGGTCGAGCGGAAGATTTCGAAGTAACACACCAGTTGTACGGTGGCCGGGGTGCATACCTTCAAAGGTGAGCACCCCGGCTTCTTTCTGCCGGTCTCGCGGAACGTGTGTGGGAGGACAGGGCATGACGATCAAGGACACCCCCGAGGAGTGGGAGATCCGGGCGACGGAGACCCCGTTCACGGGCAACAAGACCTCCGTCCGCACGGACGACGTGGTCATGCCCGACGGCTCGGTGGTCCGCCGCGACTACCAGGTCCACCCCGGATCCGTGGCCGTCCTCGCCCTGGACGAGGAGGACCGGGTCCTGCTGATCAACCAGTACCGGCACCCGGTGCGGCACAAGCTGTGGGAGATCCCGGCCGGCCTGCTGGACGTGCCCGGCGAGAACCCGCTGCACGCCGCCCAGCGCGAGCTGTACGAGGAGGCGCACGTCAAGGCCGAGGACTGGCGGGTGCTGACCGACGTGTACACCACCCCCGGCGGCTGCGACGAGGCCGTACGGATCTTCCTGGCCCGCGGCCTGTCCGACGCGGAGGGCGAGCGCTTCGCGGCGGAGCACGAGGAGACCGACATGGAGCACGCGCGCGTGCCGGTCGAGGAGCTGGTGCGCCGGGTGCTGGCCGGGGACGTGCACAACAACTGCCTGGTCGTCGGGGTCCTGTCCCTGGTGGCGGCGCGGGCCGGGGACGGCCTGGACGCGCTCCGGCCCGCCGACGCGCCGTGGCCCGCGCGCCCCTTCGCGTCCTGAGACGGGGCGCGGCTCCCGGCCCCGCACCCGTTCGGGCCACTGGTGTGACGATCGCCTGATCCGATCGGGCGATCCGTCCGCCGCGCTCCTCCCGGAACGTCGCAGAGCGTGAACTAGGCTCTTCAACGCCCGTACCGGAAGACACCGGCGGGCTTGCGCGTGCGGTGGGACGGGAGTGTGGCCCGTGACGGATCAGGCGGTGGACCCAGACGGTGCGGAGCTGTCCGCACACCCGGCCGCGACGGACCGTTTCCTGGGCCGTACCCGGGAGTTGAAGGAGCTGCGCGCCGACATCGAACGCGCGGGGCTGGACACCCTCTCCGGCCGCAAGGCCCCCCGCGCGCGCGTGCTCCTCATCGCCGGCCGCCCCGGCTCCGGCCGGACCCGCCTCGCCGAGGAACTCGTCCGGCTGGTCGCCGACCGTTACCCCGACGGGGTGCTGCGGGCCCGGCTGAGCGAGCCCGGCGGCACGCCGGTCCCCGTCGAACAGGCCGCCCGCGACCTGCTGGCCGCGCTGGGCCTGCCCGCCCCCGCCGGAGCCGCCGAGGAGGACCTGACGGCGGCCCTGCGCGCGGCCCTCGCCGGCCGGCGGATGCTGGTCCTGCTGGACGACGCGGCCGGCGCCGAACAGGTCGACGCACTGCTTCCGGACGCCCCGGACTGCCTGGTGGTGGCCGTCTCCCAGGGCCCGCTCACCGGTATCGCGGACGTCCGCCCCTGCACGCTCGGCGGTCTCGACACCAAGTCCGCGCTGGAACTGCTCACCGGGTTCACCGGTTCGGTCCGCATCACCGTGGACCCGCGCTGCGCGGAGAGCCTGGTGGAGGCCTGCCAGGGCCACCCGGCCGCACTGGTGCTGGCCGGCGGCTGGCTCGCCGCCCGTCCCCAGGCCGCCGTCTCCGACCTGGCCAAACGGCTGCACACGGAGACCGACGGCGGCACGGACGCCACCCCGCTCTCCCGCGTCTTCCGGCTCGTGTACGAGCAGCTGCCCGGGCCGGCCGCCCGGACCCTGCGGCTGCTGTGCCTCGCCCCGGCCGGCCTGGCCGACCCGCACACCGCCTCGGCGCTGGCCGGCTGCTCGGTCGACGCGGCCCGCACCACCCTGGACGACCTGGTCGCCCTCGGCCTGCTGCGCGCGGTGGCCTCCCCGCTGCCCCAGTACGAGGTCCCCGGCTGTCTGCACCCGCTGCTGCGCGCCCTTGCCGAGAGCCAGGAGCGGCCCGCCGAGCTCCAGCTGGCCCGGGCCCGGATGCTGGAGCGGACGGTCCGGCTGCTCCAGGCCTGCCGGGCGATCACCGAGACGGACAGCCCGCAGGCCCGGGAGAAGCTGAGCGGCCTGCCGCCCGCGCTGCGCTTCCCGAACCCGCGGGCCGCCGCCGAGTGGCTGCGCATCCGGCGGCCCGCCCTGCTGGCCTCCGCACGCCTCGCGGTGGCCGACGGCGAGCTGGACACCCTCGCCCGCCGGCTGATGTCCCAGCTGGTCAGGGCGCTGGCGGCACATGTCGGCACGCAGGCCGCCGCGCCCGACCTGTACGGCGTGCACGGCCTGGTCCTGGACGTCGCCGAGCGGCGCGGGCTGCCCCGGGAGAAGGCCGCGGCCCTGCTGAACCTGGGCGATCTGGACGCGCAGACCGGCCGCACCCGGGAGGCGCTGGCCCGCTACCGGGCCGCGCTGGACGCCGGACGCGAGGCGAACGACCCGTACGCGACCGGCCGCGCGATGGAATCCGTAGGCGGCGCCTACCAGGAGCTGGGGGACCACGACCGGGCCGCCGACTGGTTCGGGCGGGCGCTGGCCGACCGGCTGGCCCGGGGGGAGCGCCCGGAGGCCGCCCGGCTGTACGGCCGTATCGGCACCGCCCACACCTACGCCGGGCGCTACGGCGAGGCGCTCAGGAACTGGCGGGCGGCCCTCGCCGGCTACCGCAGGAGCGGTGATGTCGCCGCCAGCGCGCGGGCGTTGAGCGAGATCGCCCGGGTGCAGGAGTACGCGGGGCGGCCCGAGGAGTCGCTGCGCACCTGCCAGGAGGCGGTGGAGTGGGCGCGGCGCGCCGAGGACGTCCGGTTGCAGGCCGCGGTGCAGCTGCGGCTCGCCGACACGTTGGACCGGCTCGGCGACCCGGCGGCGGCCCGTCTGCACCGCGCCGCCGCGGAGCGCATGCTGGGTGAGAAGCCCTCGGAGGACGACGCACGGCCGGAACAAGCCGCTAACGCCTGCGAAATCCGTACCGCATCCAGCGAAGATTGATGCAATGAAAGGCTAGACAGCCGGAACACCTTCATTAGACTGGCTCTGCCGCACGTTCTCCTGCGGTGTCTCCCGGTATGCCCCCGCATGTCTGGGTACGTCTGTATTGCACCCCCATACCCTCTGAGCCAAGGACCGTGATCGACGTGAAGGTCGGCATCCCCCGCGAGGTCAAGAACAACGAGTTCCGGGTGGCCATCACCCCCGCCGGCGTGCACGAGCTGGTGCGCAACGGCCACCAGGTCGTCATCGAGCGGGGCGCCGGCCTCGGCTCCTCGATCACGGACGAGGAGTACGTCTCCGCCGGTGCCGCCATCCTGGACACCGCGGACGAGGTCTGGGCCACCGCCGATCTGCTGCTGAAGGTCAAGGAGCCGATCGCGGAGGAGTACCACCGTCTGCGCAAGGACCAGACGCTCTTCACCTACCTGCACCTGGCCGCGTCCAAGGAGTGCACGGACGCGCTGCTGGAGTCCGGCACCACGGCCATCGCCTACGAGACCGTCGAGCTGCCGAGCCGCGCCCTGCCGCTGCTCGCCCCGATGTCCGAGGTCGCCGGCCGGCTGGCCCCGCAGGTCGGCGCCTACCACCTGATGCGCGCGGCCGGCGGCCGTGGCGTGCTGCCGGGCGGCGTCCCGGGCGTGACCCCGGCCAAGGCCGTCGTCATCGGCGGCGGTGTGTCCGGCTGGAACGCCACCCAGATCGCCGTCGGCATGGGCTTCGAGGTGACCCTGCTCGACCGTGACATCAACAAGCTGCGCGAGGCCGACCGGATCTTCGGTACGAAGGTCAAGGCGATCATGTCCAACTCCTTCGAGCTGGAGAAGGCCGTCCTCGACGCCGACCTCGTCATCGGCGCGGTCCTCATCCCGGGCGCCAAGGCCCCGAAGCTGGTCACCAACGAGATGGTCTCCCGGATGAAGCCGGGAAGTGTCCTTGTCGACATCGCGATCGACCAGGGCGGCTGCTTCGAGGACTCCCGCCCGACCACGCACGCCGAGCCGACCTTCCGCGTGCACAACTCGGTCTTCTACTGCGTCGCCAACATGCCGGGCGCGGTGCCGAACACCTCCACCAACGCCCTCACCAACGCCACGCTGCCGTACATCGTCTCGCTCGCCAACAACGGCTGGGCGGAGGCGCTGCGCCGGGACGCCGCGCTCGCCAAGGGTCTCAACACCCATGACGGCAAGGTCGTTTACAAGGAGGTCGCCGAGGCCCACGGCCTGGAGCACGTCGAGCTGGACTCGCTGCTCGGCTGACCCAAAAGGCGATTCGTCAACACGACTCGTCAACTGCGAGCACCCGGCCGGACCTTGCCCGACAAGGTCCGGCCGGATGTGTGTATGGTCACTTTGCGGCTCTCGGTCAACTCGCCTCGAACGTAACCCTTCGACCGATTCGCACACCGGTGAAACCTGCTGTGCGACGGCCGTACGCCCTTGACAGCGAGATGTTTCATTGCCGACACATCCTGCCGGGTCCGGCGGATTGTGTTGCTGCGGACCGCCGACACGCCATAGAGTCGCCAACCGTCGGCATGGTGCCACGCTGACCTTGTCTAGAAGTTTCCTGGTCACCAAGGAGGTAAGACGACTTGTGAATGAGTCGACATTTTCTCCCGGGGGTGGTCAACCAGGAATGCCTGCACGGGGCCAGGGCCCCGCGGGATCCGAGGCTGTCGGCTCCGTCGCTGTGCGCACCTTCGCAGCCCACCAGAGTTCCGGTCCGCACGTGGCCCGGACAGCACACCAGAGCATGGATGGCCATCACGTGAACGCCATGGCCGGCGACGGAAGTGGCGCGCCCCACAACCACTTCGCCGACTACGACGAACTGCCCGAGGGGCACTTCTACGACCCCGACGCCGAGTACGAGCCCGATCCCGAGTACGCGGCCACGCTCGCGCCCGACGCGGCCCGCCAGCGCCGTGAGCGCATCGGACCGACCGGCCGCCCGCTGCCGTACTTCCCGATCCCGGGCCCGCTGACCGACCACGGCCCCGCGAAGATCATCGCGATGTGCAACCAGAAGGGCGGCGTCGGCAAGACGACGTCGACCATCAACCTGGGTGCCGCGCTCGCGGAGTACGGCCGGCGTGTGCTGCTCGTGGACTTCGACCCGCAGGGCGCGCTGTCGGTCGGTCTCGGCGTCAACCCCATGGAGCTCGACCTCACCGTCTACAACCTGCTCATGGAGCGGGGCATGTCCGCGGACGAGGTCCTGCTGAAGACGGCGGTCCCGAACATGGACCTGCTGCCCTCCAACATCGACCTGTCGGCCGCCGAGGTCCAACTGGTCTCCGAGGTCGCGCGCGAGTCGACGCTCCAGCGGGCGCTGAAGCCCCTGCTGCCCGACTACGACTACATCGTGATCGACTGTCAGCCCTCGCTCGGCCTGCTCACCGTCAACGCCCTGACGGCCGCTCACAAGGTGATCGTGCCGCTGGAGTGCGAGTTCTTCGCCCTGCGCGGTGTGGCGCTGCTGACCGAGACCATCGAGAAGGTCCAGGAGCGCCTCAACCCCGAGCTGGAGCTCGACGGCATCCTCGCCACGATGTACGACTCGCGCACCGTGCACAGCCGTGAGGTGCTCGCGCGGGTCGTCGAGGCGTTCGACGACCACGTCTACCACACGGTCATCGGACGCACGGTCCGCTTCCCGGAGACCACGGTCGCCGGTGAGCCGATCACCACCTACGCCTCCAACTCCGTCGGTGCCGCCGCCTACCGCCAGCTCGCCAGGGAGGTGCTCGCCCGGTGTCACGCCGAGTGAGTCTGCCCGGGGCCGACGAACTGTTCCGCACGACAGGGGGGATGGCGCTGCAGCCGTCCACGCCCCGGCGCGGGACCAACGGTGAGGCCCGGGTGCCGGCTCCCGCGGGGGAGAGCGACGACATGGCCGCCGCCGAGGACGCACCGCAGTCGGTGCCCGTCCAGAGCGGTGACGGAGAGGGCGCGGAGCACGTGGCCGCGGAGGCCGAGCCGGCCGACGCCGGCGAGTCCCGCACCCGCCCGGCGCGCCGGCAGGCGGCGCAGGAAGGTTCTGCCGCCGCGCAGCCGCGCAAGCGCGGGCGGTCGGCGACCCGGCGGCCCAGCGGGCGCGAGCGGCACGACGAGAAGATCACCGTGTACGTCTCGGCCGAGGAACTGATGGACCTGGAGCACGCGCGTCTCGTGCTCCGCGGCGAGCACGGGCTCGCGGTGGACCGCGGGCGGATCGTCCGCGAGGCGGTGGCCGTGGTCCTGGCCGACCTGGAGTCCCGCGGGGACGCGAGCATCCTCGTACGCCGGCTGCGCGGGCGGTAGCGGTAGCCTGCGGGGGCTATGACCTGGAACGGAGCCCCTGCCCCCGGCGCACCTGCCGGCCGTCGGCGTGCGCTGGGGCGAGGCCCGGGCGCCGCACCGGCCGAGCCGGCCGCCGTACCCGCCGAGGCTCCCCAGCCGGTACCCGCCGAGGTTTCCGAACCGGAACCCGCCGAGGCTCCCGAGTCCGAACCGACCGAGCCCGGCGCTCCGCGGGGCGAGCCGGGGGTCGAAGCGCCCCGGGAGCCCCAGCAGCTCCAAGAGCCCCAAGAGCCCCAGCCCCAGGATCCGCAGGAGCCCTCCGACGGTGTCTTCAAGGTCCGCCTGTCGAACTTCGAGGGCCCCTTCGACCTGCTCCTGCAGCTGATCTCCCGGCACAAGCTGGACGTCACCGAGGTCGCCCTGTCGAAGGTCACCGACGAGTTCATGGCGCACATCCGGGCCATGGGACCCGACTGGGACCTGGACCAGACCACCGAGTTCCTCGTCGTCGCGGCCACCCTGCTCGACCTCAAGGCCGCCCGGCTGCTGCCCGCCGCCGAGGTGGAGGACGAGGCCGACCTGGCCCTCCTGGAGGCCCGGGACCTGCTGTTCGCGCGGCTGCTCCAGTACCGCGCCTACAAGCAGATCGCCGACATCTTCAACGAGCGGCTCGACGAGGAGGCCCGGCGCTACCCCCGCACCGTCGGCCTCGAACCCGAGCACGCCGAGCTGCTGCCCGAGGTCGTCATCAGCATCGGCCCCGAGGGCTTCGCCAGGCTCGCGGTCAAGGCGATGCAGCCCAGGCCCAAGCCGCAGGTCTACGTCGACCACATCCACGCCCCGCTGGTCAGCGTGCAGGAGCAGGCCGGGATCGTGGTCGCCCGGCTGCGGGAGCTGGGCGAGGCCAGCTTCCGGGTGCTGGTCGAGGACACCGACGACACCCTCACCGTCGTGGCCAGGTTCCTGGCGCTGCTGGAGCTGTACCGCGAGAAGGCCGTCGCCCTGGACCAGGAGACCGCCCTCGGCGATCTGCTGGTGCGCTGGACCGGCGGGGACGGGGACGGGACACCGCTGGTCACGGACGAGTTCGACCGGCCGCCGGAGGCGCCCGCGGAGGAGAAGAAGGAGAAGAGGGCATGAGCGAGACCGCCGACCTCGACCTCAAGCCCGCCCTGGAGGCGATGCTCATGGTCGTGGACGAGCCCGCGACCGAGGAGCACCTGGCGAGGATCCTGGAGCGGCCCCGGCGGCAGATCGCGGACGCCCTGCGCGAGCT
This sequence comes from Streptomyces sp. NPDC046881, assembly GCF_040645015.1. Lineage (NCBI taxonomy): Bacteria > Bacillati > Actinomycetota > Actinomycetes > Kitasatosporales > Streptomycetaceae > Streptomyces > Streptomyces sp. NPDC046881. The sequence continues at coordinate 29,038 of NZ_JBEYXJ010000051.1, forward strand.
GGCCGACGAGTACACCGTGCAGGGCCGGGGCTTCGAGCTGCGTTTCGTGGCCGGCGGCTGGCGCTTCTACACCCGCGCCGGCTACGCGCCGGCCGTCGAGCGGCTGGTCCTGGACGGCCAGACCGCCCGGCTCACCCAGGCGGCACTGGAGACCCTCGCGGTCGTCGCCTACCGCCAGCCGGTCAGCCGCAGCCGCGTCTCCGCCGTGCGCGGAGTGAACTGCGACGGCGTGATGCGCACCCTGCTGCAGCGCGGTCTGGTCGAGGAGGCGGGCGCGGAACCCGAAACAGGTGCGATCCTGTACAGGACGACGAACTACTTCCTGGAGCGGATGGGCCTGCGCGGCCTGGACGAGCTTCCGGAGCTCGCGCCCTTCCTCCCCGAGGCGGAGGCGATCGAGGCCGAGACCCAGGAGGGAGTCCCGTCGTTCGACCCGGACGCGCCCGACGCGCCCGGCGGTCAGGACGCAGACGACTAAGACGGAAACCTTGATGCGAAGCAGCGGCAGCGGCAAGAGCGGCGGGCGCGGTAACTACCGCGGTGCCGGCAACGACAGGGACCAGAAGCAGGGACAGGGACGGCCCCGCAAGCCCCGCCCCGAGGAGCGCCGCTACGACGTGGGCCCCGGAGCCACCAAGGACGGCCCCAAGTCCGGGCGCGGCGGTGCCGCGCGGGGCGGCGCCAAGGGCGGCCCGAGGCAGCCCCAGCAGGGCGGCCGTACGGCCCCCGCGCGCTCCCGCGAGTACGAGACGCGGGTCGAGGAGCGCAACCGCGAGCGGTACGCGGGCAAGAAGGACGTCAAGCTGCCCAAGACCTTCCCCGGCGCCGAGCAGGAGGGCGAGCGGCTGCAGAAGGTGCTCGCGCGCGCGGGCTACGGCTCCCGGCGGGCCTGCGAGGAGCTGATCGACCAGGCCAGGGTCGAGGTGAACGGCGAGATCGTCACCGAGCAGGGCAAGCGCGTCGACCCGGAGAAGGACGAGGTCAAGGTCGACGGCCTGACGGTCGCGACCCAGTCGTACCAGTTCTTCTCGCTGAACAAGCCCGCGGGCGTGGTGTCCACCATGGAGGACCCGGAGGGCCGGCAGTGCCTCGGTGACTACGTCACCAACCGCGAGACCCGGCTCTTCCACGTCGGGCGGCTGGACACCGAGACCGAGGGTGTCATCCTGCTCACCAACCACGGCGAGCTGGCGCACCGGCTGACCCACCCCAAGTACGGCGTGAAGAAGACGTACCTCGCGGCCATCGTGGGCCCGATCCCGCGCGACCTCGGCAAGCGCCTGAAGGACGGCATCCAGCTGGAGGACGGCTACGCGCGCGCGGACCACTTCCGGGTGGTCGAGCAGACCGGCAAGAACTACCTGGTCGAGGTGACCCTGCACGAGGGCCGCAAGCACATCGTCCGCCGCATGCTGGCGGAGGCGGGCTTCCCGGTGGAGAAGCTGGTGCGCACCGCCTTCGGCCCGATCACCCTCGGCGACCAGAAGTCCGGCTGGCTGCGCCGGCTGTCGAACACCGAGGTCGGCATGCTGATGAAGGAAGTCGATCTCTAAAAAGGCCCTTGCGGTGATCGCCATCCCCCTTTATGGTCACAGTGACGATAAAGGGGGATGGCGCATATGCCCAAGCAGCCGGCGACCGGAGCACTCCTCGGCCTCGCCCTCGGGGACGCCCTGGGCTTCCCGACCGAGTTCAACGACGTGCCCTCGATCCTCGCCAAGTGCGGACCCTGGCGGCAGATGGAGCTGCCCGGGAAGGCCTTCGTGACCGATGACACCCAGATGACCCTCGCCCTCGGGCGGGCCCTGCGCACGGCCATGGAGCGCGGGCCCCTCACCCCGGAGCGGCTGGAGCCGCCCCTGCGCGAGGAGTTCGTGGACTGGTACCGCTCGCCGGAGAACAACCGCGCCCCGGGCAACACCTGCCTGACCGCCTGCGGCCTGCTGGCCGACGAGGGCCGGGCCTGGCAGGACGCCAGCCGGATCGGCTCCAAGGGCTGCGGCGCCAACATGCGGGTCGCACCCGTCGGCCTCGCCCCGGGACTGAGCGACGAACAGCGCTCCGGCGCCGCCCAGTTGCAGGCCGCGCTCACCCACGGCCACCCCACCGCGCTGGCCGCCTCCGACCTGACCGCCCACGCCGTCCACCTGCTCGCCCGGGGCACCGACCCGGCCGGGCTCGTCGGACAGCTGCGCTCGTACGCCCTGGACCACCGCACCCGCTACGACCACACCTGGCTCGGCGACCTGTGGACCCGCTCCCAGGACCCCGGCCCCGAGCACTTCATCGCGCGCGGCTGGGACGAGTGCCTGGAGATCCTCGGCCGCCTCCAGGAGGCCGTGCGGACCGTCTCCCCGGAGAACGACCCGTGCCTGGCCACCGGCGAGGGCTGGATCGCCGAGGAGGCCCTCGCCACCGGGCTGCTGTGCTTCCTGCTCTTCCCCGACGAGCCGGTGACCGCGCTGCGCCGGGCCGCCTGCACCGCCGGCGACTCCGACTCCATCGCCTGCCTCACGGGCGCCTTCGCGGGCGCCTGGCTGGGCCCGGACGTCTGGCCCGCCGACTGGGCCGGGCGGATCGAGTACCGAGGCGACCTGTTGGCCCTCGGGACGCTCTGGGACGCTTAGGTCCATGATCGACGACCTCGACATCGACCTGACCCCGGTGGTCGCGGAACAGCCCAACCCGCTGCTGTTCGCCACCGTCTCCGGAGCCCACCTGTACGGCTTCCCCTCGCAGGACTCCGACGTGGACCTGCGGGGCGTCCATCTGCTCCCCGCCGCCGAGCTCGTCGGACTGCACGAGCCGGAGGAGACCCGCTCGCGGGCCTGGGTCCGCTACGGCGTCGAGCTGGACCTCGTCACCCACGACCTGCGCAAGTTCGTCCGGCTGATGCTCCGCCGCAACGGCTACGTGCTGGAGCAGTTGCTCTCGCCCCTGGTCGTGCACACCTCCGAGGCGCACCGGGAGCTGGCCGCCCTGGCCCCCGGTGTCCTCACCAGCCACCACGCCCACCACTACCGCGGGTTCGCGGTGACCCAGTGGCGGCTGTTCGAGAAGACCGGCGAACTCAAGCCGCTGCTCTACACCTTCCGCGTGCTGCTCACCGGCATCCACCTCATGCGCAGCGGCGAGGTCCAGGCCCACCTGCCCACGCTCCTGGAGCGGATCGGCGGGCCCGGCTACCTGCCCGAGCTGATAGCCGCCAAGCGGGAGAGGGAGCACGGCAGGGCCGACATCGACCACGCGCGCGCCGAGGCCGACGTGGAGCGGCTGCACGCCGTGCTGGACGAGGCGCAGGCGGGTTCAGCCCTGCCCGAAGCGTCCGGCGCCCACGACGCCCTGCACGACCTGGTGGTCCGGCTCCGCCTGGCCGGCTGAGGCGCCGGCCGAGGCCCGGCGCACCCGGTACAGGAAGCCGGCCACGCGTGCCTGGTCCGGCTCCGGCGGCAGCGGGCTGCCCCGCAGGGCCTCCTCGCACTCGGCCGCCAGCCGGCCCATCCAGGCCTCGACCCGCGCCCACGGCACCTCGCCGCGCTTCACCGCCAGCAGGGGCCCGCGCCACTCGCCGACGTCGATCCGCAGCTCGCCGGTGCGCAGCAGGTCCCGGGCGCTCATCAGCAGGCGCAGCAGGTGCATCGCGTGCTTCCAGCGCGGGGCGCCCGTAGTGCGGATGTCGGCGTCCAGCTTCTTGCGCTGGCCGAGGGCGTACCGGGTGAAGGTGTCGTAGGTCCGCCGGGACAGGAAGGCGTCGCGCAGGGACAGCAGCTCGCGGCCGGTGTCGTCCAGGTGCTCCACCAGCGGGGAGTGCAGGCACTCCAGGATGTTCGGGTTGCCGCGCAGCGCCAGCTCGCAGAACCGTTCCAGTTCCCAGGAGAACTGCTCCTCGCCCGGCCCGTCCACGTGCGTCGGCGGCTTGTCGAACCGCCAGAACAGCGCGGTCGGCGCGAGGAACACCCCGCGCCGGTCGGTGTCGCTGGCGTCCGTCGCCAGGCCGAAGGCGCGGGAGCCCATGACGCAGGCGTAGATCGTGTGGTCGCGTACCAGGTCCTGCGGCTGCATCCCTGGAGCGTACGCGGCCCCCTCAGGTCAGGCGGATCGAATTTCCCTCCACCGTGATCGAGCGGGCGGGCAGCGGCCTGTTCGCCGGACCCTGGGCCACCGAGCCGTCGCCGATCCGGAACCTGCTGCCGTGGCAGGGGCAGTCGATGGTGCCGTCCGTCACCGCGTTCACCGCGCAGCCCTGGTGCGTACAGATCGCCGAGAAGGCCTTGAAATCGCCCTTCTTCGGCTGGGTGACCACCACCTTCTCCTTCTTGAACACCTTGCCGCCGCCCTCCGGGATGTCGCTCGTCCGCGCCAGCGCCTTCCCGTCGCTGCGCGCCGCCTCCTCTCCGGCCGGGGACACCGATGCCGATGCCGGCGCCGACGAGGCCGACGCCGTGGTGCCGCCTCCGTCCTCGCCGCCGCATCCCACGCATCCCAGGGCGAGCGCACCGGCGCCCGTGGCGAGAACTGTCCGCCGTGTCGCTGGCTGGGGCATGTCAGACCTCCGTAACAGACGTGCATATCGGTGGATACCGGAACGTTCGCATCGTCTCAGCGGGCGACCGGCGCACGCTGGCCCCGCGCGGGCTGACTAGGCTGGACGGACCAAGAACCAGACACGCGAGTCAGCGAGGAGCAGCGCCGTGGCGGTACGAGCGGTCCGGGGGGCCGTCCAACTGGAGCGGGACGAGGCCGGCCACATGGAGGAGCGGGTCGGGGCCCTGCTCACCGCCGTCCTGGAGCGCAACGGGCTGACCGCCGACGACCTGATCAGCATCTGGTTCACGGCCACCCCCGACCTGCACAGCGACTTCCCGGCCGCCGCCGCCCGCAAGCTCGGCATCCTCGACGTCCCCCTGATCTGCGCCCAGGAGCTGGACATCGAGGGCGCCATGCCCCGGGTCGTACGGATCCTCGCGCACATCGAGTCGGACACGCCGCGCACCGACATCCACCACGTCTACCTCGGCGCCGCGGCCGCCCTGCGCAAGGACATCGCCCAGTGAGAACCGCACTCGTCATCGGAACCGGCCTGATCGGCACCTCCGCCGCCCTGGCCCTCGTCCAGCGCGGGGTCACCGTCCACCTCGCCGACCACGACCCCGAGCAGGCCCGCACCGCCGCCGCGCTGGGTGCCGGCACCGACGAGGCCCCCGACGGCCCGGTCGACCTGGCGGTTGTGGCCGCCCCGCCCGCGCACGTGGCCCGGGTGGTCGCCGACGCCATGCGCCGGGGCGTGGCCCGCGGCTACCTGGACGTCGCCAGCGTCAAGGGCGGCCCCCGCCGCGAGCTGGAGGCGCTCGGCCTGGACCTCACCGCGTACATCGGCAGCCACCCCATGTCCGGCCGGGAGAAGTCCGGGCCGCTGGCCGCCACCGGCGACCTCTTCGAGGGGCGCCCCTGGGTGCTCACCCCGACCCGGGACACCGACACCGAGGTGCTGAACCTCGCCCTCGAACTGGTCTCGCACTGCCGGGCCGTCCCGGTCGTCATGGACGCCGACGCCCACGACCGCGCCGTCGCCCTCGTCTCCCACATGCCCCACCTGGTGTCCAGCATGGTCGCCGCACGCCTGGAGCACGCCGAGGAGGCGGCCGTACGGCTGTGCGGGCAGGGCATCCGGGACGTGACCCGGATCGCCGCCTCCGACCCGCGCATGTGGATCGACATCCTGTCCGCGAACCCGGGGCCGGTCGCCGACCTGCTCTCCGACGTCGCCGCCGACCTGGACGAGACGGTCCGGGCGCTGCGCGCCCTGCAGTCCTCCGACGAGGAGAAGCGCAGCGAGGGCACCGCCGGCATCGAGGACGTGCTGCGCCGCGGGAACGCGGGCCAGGTGCGGGTACCCGGCAAGCACGGCAGCGCCCCGCGCGCGTACGAGACCGTCGTCGTCCTCATCGACGACCAGCCCGGCCAGCTCGCCCGGATCTTCGCGGACGCGGGCCGGGCCGGGGTCAACATCGAGGACGTCCGGATCGAGCACGCCACGGGGCAGCAGGCCGGCCTGGTCCAGCTGAGCGTGGAGCCGAAGGCGGCGGGGCCGCTGACCGCCGCGCTGCGGGAGCGCGGCTGGGCGCTGCGGCAGTAGCGGGGCCGCACGCGTCCGGACGAGTGACCCGCACCCAGTAACCTTGTGCGGGGCGCTCTCGCTCCCCGCCTCCCGACCGCACCGCACCAGGAAGGTGTCCCCCCGTGGAAAACGGCGCCGCCCCGACCGCCAAGCCCGTGATCGTCGCGATCGACGGTCCCTCCGGCACGGGCAAGTCGAGCACGTCGAAGGCCGTGGCCGCGCAGCTCGGCCTCAGCTACCTGGACACCGGTGCCCAGTACCGGGCGATCACCTGGTGGATGGTGACCAACGGCATCGACCTGGAGGACCCGACCGCCATCGCCGCCGTCGCCGGCAAGCCGGAGATCGTCTCCGGCACCGACCCGGCCGCCCCGACCATCTCGGTCGACGGCGTCGACGTCGCCGGTCCGATCCGCACCCAGGAGGTCACCTCCAAGGTCAGCGCGGTCAGCGCGGTGCCCGAGGTGCGCGCCCGGATCACCGAGCTGCAGCGGTCGCTGGCCGCCGCCGCGGAGCGGGGCATCGTGGTCGAGGGCCGGGACATCGGTACGACCGTCCTCCCGGACGCCGACCTGAAGATCTTCCTCACCGCTTCCCCGGAGGCCCGTGCGGCCCGCCGCAGCGGCGAGCTGAAGGGCGCCGACCTCCACGCCACCCGCGAGGCCCTGATCAAGCGGGACGCGGCCGACTCCAGCCGCAAGACCTCGCCGCTCGCCAAGGCCGACGACGCGGTCGAGGTGGACACCACCGAGCTGACTCTCGCCCAGGTCATCGAGTGCGTCGTCACCCTGGTCGAGGAGAAGCGAGCCGGGAAGTGACCGAGCCGTCCGTGCCCTCGGAGCGCGGTGCCGAGGTCGGGCGGCGCATCGGCGTCGGCCTGATGTACGGCCTGTGGAAGCCGCGCGTGCTCGGCGCCTGGAAGGTGCCGGCCACCGGCCCGGTGATCCTCGCCGTGAACCACTCCCACAACATCGACGGACCGATGGTGATGGGGGTGGCGCCCCGGCCCACCCACTTCCTGATCAAGAAGGAAGCCTTCGTCGGCCCGCTGGACGCCTTTCTGACCGGCATCGGCCAGCTGAAGGTGGACCGCACGGCCGCCGACCGCACCGCGATCGGCCGGGCCCTCGGCGTGCTGGAAGCCGGGGGAGTACTGGGCATCTTCCCGGAGGGCACCCGGGGCGAGGGCGACTTCGCCTCGCTGCGCGCCGGGCTCGCCTACTTCGCGGTGCGCAGCGGGGCACCGATCGTGCCCGTGGCCGTCCTGGGAAGCTCCGAGCGGCCCGGACGGTTGACCAAGGCGCTGCCCCCGCTGCGCTCCCGGATCGACGTCGTCTTCGGCGACCCGTTCGAGGCGGGCGACGGTTCCGGGCGGCGGACGCGCAAGGCGCTGGACGAGGCGACCGAGCGCATCCGCAAGCAGCTCACCAGCCACCTGGAAAACGCCAGGCGCCTGACCGGGCGCGAGAGCGACACTTGAGTAGTGGATCAGCCCATGCGGGGCTTTTCCACCGATCACCACGAATGAACGACGAGGTACGGACTTCATGAACGACGACATCCAGCCCGGCGACTCGGCTGAGCACGAGTACGACCACGGGGCTCTCGGCGACGCCGAGTACGCGGAGTTCATGGAGCTCGCCGCGGAAGAGGGCTTCGACATCGAGGACGTCGAGGGCGCCATCGAGGCGGCGGGCCACGGTCCGCTGCCCGTGCTCGCCGTCGTCGGCCGCCCCAATGTCGGCAAGTCGACCCTGGTGAACCGGATGATCGGCCGCCGTGAGGCGGTCGTGGAGGACCGTCCGGGCGTCACCCGCGACCGCGTCACCTACGAGGCCGAGTGGGCCGGCCGCCGCTTCAAGGTCGTCGACACCGGCGGCTGGGAGCAGGACGTCCTCGGCATCGACGCCTCCGTGGCCGCGCAGGCCGAGTACGCGATCGAGGCGGCCGACGCGGTCGTCTTCGTCGTCGACGCCAAGGTCGGCGCCACCGACACCGACGAGGCGGTCGTCCGGCTGCTGCGCAAGGCCGGCAAGCCGGTCGTGCTCTGCGCCAACAAGGTCGACGGCCCGAGCGGCGAGGCCGACGCGGCCTACCTGTGGAACCTCGGCCTCGGCGAGCCCCACCCGGTCTCGGCCCTGCACGGCCGCGGCACCGGCGACATGCTCGACGCCGTCCTGGAGGTCCTGCCGGACGCCCCCGAGCAGTCCTTCGGCACCGCGATCGGCGGCCCCCGCCGCATCGCCCTGATCGGCCGCCCGAACGTCGGCAAGTCCTCGCTGCTGAACAAGGTGGCCGGCGAGGAGCGCGTCGTCGTCAACGAGCTGGCGGGCACCACCCGCGACCCGGTCGACGAGATGATCGAACTCGGCGGCAAGACGTGGAAGTTCGTGGACACCGCGGGCATCCGCAAGCGCGTCCACCTCCAGCAGGGCGCCGACTACTACGCCTCCCTGCGCACGGCCGCCGCCGTGGAGAAGGCCGAGGTCGCCGTCGTCCTGATCGACGCCTCCGAGAACATCTCCGTGCAGGACCAGCGGATCGTCACCATGGCGGTCGAGGCGGGCCGCGCGCTGGTCCTCGCCTTCAACAAGTGGGACACCCTCGACGAGGAGCGCCGCTACTACCTGGAGCGGGAGATCGAGACCGAGCTGGGCCAGGTCGCCTGGGCACCCCGGGTCAACGTCTCGGCGCGCACCGGCCGGCACATGGAGAAGCTGGTCCCGGCGATCGAGACCGCGCTGGCCGGCTGGGAGACCCGCGTCCCCACGGGCCGCCTGAACGCCTTCCTCGGCGAGCTGGTCTCGGCCCACCCGCACCCCGTCCGGGGCGGCAAGCAGCCGCGCATCCTGTTCGGCACCCAGGCCGGCACCAAGCCCCCGCGGTTCGTGCTCTTCGCCTCCGGCTTCATCGAGGCGGGCTACCGGCGGTTCATCGAGCGCCGGCTGCGCGAGGAGTTCGGCTTCGAGGGCACCCCGATCCACATCTCGGTGCGGGTGCGCGAGAAGCGCGGCGCGAAGAAGAAGTAACGGCGGTACGCCGTGAAGGGCGGCCCCCGGTGTCCGGGGGCCGCCCTTCACGTCCGGGTGCCTGTCACGCGCCCCGGCGCTGTCCGGGCGGCAGGGCCGCGGCCGGGACGTACTGCATGCCGGTCTCGTGCTGCCGGCCGAGCGTGCCGACCCGCTGCCACTGCGACTGCTGCCGGGCGCTGTAGGCCCCCGCGCTGTAGGCGCTGTACGAGCTGCTGAACGACCCCGGCCGGTGGCCGCCGTACGTGCCCGAGGCGTCCGTGAGGTCCCCGAAGGCGCTGAACCTCAGCTCCTCCTCGCCGCTGCGGTCGCCCGGCAGCGTGCGGAAGGTCTTGACCCACTCCGCGTAGAGCGAGTCGTAGATCGGCGTGGCCGACGGTCCACCGGCGGGCTCGTGCGCCGCCCGGGCGGACGGCACGGACGAGAAGGACCGGCGGGGAGGAGTGTCGTATGCGTGCACGTATGTCCAAACGACGGGAACGTCAAAGGGATGCGGTCCGGCAACCCCTGAGGGTCACGAACCGCAGCCGCCGCCCGGGGTGCGCCTGTCACGTACCGGCGAGCGGCAGCGCCACGGCGACCAACTTCCCGTTCGCGGCGGCCTTGTCCAGCGCGTCCCGCAGCAGGTCCTCCCGGGGCTGACGGCCGATCGACCCCACCGGCGCCGCGAACATCAGCACCTGCTGGTGCTTGTTGGCGGCGGCCCGCCAGCTGTCGGTCACCTGCAGCGGCTGGTGCGCCTGCCACCAGGCCACCGGCTGCCCCCCGTTCGCCGAGGGCTGCAGCACCGCGTGCAGCTGGCCCATGGCCAGCAGGACGGACCAGCCGTGCAGCACCGGGGGGACGGACGCCAGCTCGGTCACCGGCATGAAGCCCTGCTCGATGAGGAGCGGGAGGAAGTCGTCGCCGGCCGTGGTGGTGCCCGGGCGGGCGATCGGCGAGGTCGGCTCGACGACCAGCGCCGGGTGCAACTCGTTGTCGATCAGGACGAGTCCGCTGGTCACACCGAGCACGGCCTGCTCGGGCACGGCCCTGTGCGGCTCGCCGCCGGCCAGGTCGCCGGCGCCGGCGCCGATGGACCGGACGGCGCCCTGCAGCTGTTCCTCCGTCACCTGGACGACCTGCGAGGGCAGGCAGCTGGCGTGGGCGAAGGCGAGGACGGCGGTCTCGTCGCCGACGAACAGGACGGTGCTGGTGCGCTCCTGCTCGGAGTCGCCCGGGGTGCGACAGGACGTGCAGTCGTAACTGCCCGGGGCGTTCTCTCCGGCGAGCAGCCGGTCGGCTTCTTCGTCGCCGATCTCGGCGCGTACGGCGTCGCTGACGTCGAGCATGCGCGGCACGGGTGGCTCCCTCGGGATGCGGTGCTGGGGTCGGCCGGGTGGCTCCCGGCCGATGAGCCCCGGGGCTCAGGGCTCATGAAGAAGACAACGGGCGTCCTGTGGTGGGGGTCACGCCCCGAGGGGGACCGGTTCGAACCTTCCACCGCACAGCGTTACTTTGCGTAATGAACCGAACCTGTTCCGTCAACTTCGCGCATGGTCAAGGAACTTGTACGGGTGATGTGGGTCACGGTTTGCCTGGGGTGGTGGTCGACAAATCGGGAAATCAGCGGATGTAGTGGGTGACCGGAAATCGCCGATACCTGCGGTAACACCCAACTGGCCTGGACCGACGGGGAGTTGGTTGATCCGGGCCGCTCGACCTCCTTACATTCCTCCGCCGTGTGCAACGAGCACCGCTCGGGAACGTCCGCCGGCCGGCATCAGGCAGAGTCGCATCGCCGACACCGGTCACGACGGACGGGGCGGACGCGCCGAACCGCGGCCCTACGCGGCGACGCGCGCCCCGCCTCGGGGGAGCCCGGGTTCGTGGAGAGGGAACTACATGTCCGATTGTGCCGATACCACCCGCAACACCGCCCGTCCCGAGAGTGCGCGTCCCGACGGCGCCCGCAGGGGCCGTACGGCGGCCGCGCTCGCCGGAGCCGCGCTGCTGGCCCCGCTGGGGCTGCTGGCCGCGACCGGTGACGCCACCGCAGCGGACAACGGGGTGTGGGACCGCATCGCCCAGTGCGAGAGCGGCGGCAACTGGCACATCAACACCGGCAACGGCTACTACGGCGGACTCCAGTTCTCCGCCTCGACCTGGCGCGCGTACGGCGGCACCGCCTACGCCCCGACGGCCGACCAGGCCTCCAGGAGCGCGCAGATCGCCGTCGCCACCAAGGTCCAGGGCGCCCAGGGCTGGGGTGCCTGGCCGGTCTGCTCGGCCCGGGCCGGGGCCTCCGGCGGCGCCCCGGCGGCCGCCCACGGCGGCTCCTCCGGAACGGCGGCCTCCCGCGGCGGCGCGACGACGCGGTCAGCCCCCGTGCGGTCCGCCCCGGCGAAGGCGCCGGAACGCCCGGCGGCCACCCCCGGGCGCGCGGCCTCGCACGGTGACTACACCGTCCGCGAGGGCGACACCCTGAGCATCATCGCCGCCCGGCACGGAACCACCTGGCAGCGGATCTACGCCGCCAACAAGGCCGTCATCGGCGACGACCCCGATCTGATCGTGCCCGGCCAGCGCCTCGCGATCTGAGCGCCGGACCCGGCGCGTCCGACAGTCGCCGTCCCGGCGGGGACGGCGGCTGTCCGCGTTCCGGGCGCCGTGAGCCCGGGCAGGGGTAGCCGGCGATTATGTGCTGAATCGGTGAAATTCCTATGTGCCGTCAGCCGGTGCGCCGACGCGACGGATTGCCCGGCGAATCGCGTCCGGGTCCGCCCCCAACACCGATCGCGGCGCTTTACCCCGGCGAATTCGGAACGCCTCTCCGACACGCGAGAATTCTGTTCGATTACCCCGGTAAGACGAACGGAAACCCCCGTACGTGTGACGGAGTTCGAGCAAAGCGCGGGCCCGCAGGCTGTGACAGAAGTGTGACGGGGGACTGACCCTTCTCTTACCCGGACGTGCGGGACTAGCGTGGCCGCATGGCACCGATTCCCACTCCGCCAGCGGAGCCCCAGGACAGTCCGGACGGGTACGTCGGCCTCGACGCCGCGCACGCCCAGCGGCTCGCTCGGCAGCGCGGCTGGTCGACGGTGCGGTCCCTGCCGCCGGACGCGATCATCACCATGGAGTACCGGGCCGGACGGCTGAACTTCGAGGTGCGGGACGGCCGGGTGGCCCGCGCCTGGAAAGGCTGACCCCCCCCGCGCGGCCCGGACGCGCGTACGGCGAAGGCCCCGCTCCTCTTACTGGAGCGGGGCCTTCGCCGTGGCGCGGGGTGGTGGTGCGTACCGGGACCCGCTGCCGTTTCCTTCGTCAGCCGCCGGTCAGGGGGCGGGCCGACTGGGACGTGCCGCGCGGGAGGCGGTCGGTGTGCGCGAGGCGGTCGGCGTGCGGCGGGCGGCGGCTGCCCGCCGGGGTGACCGGGGTCCGCTCCGAACGGGTCGTGTGCGGTCCCGGCGCCAGGTGCGCCAGGCCCCGGGAGGCCCGGGTCGGGGAGACCGGCTCGCGGGCCGGCACCGGCTGCCCGGCCGGCGCGCCGCGGGTCTTGAGCAGCACCGGCCGGACCGGGACGGCCGGTTCGGGCGCGGGCAGACCACGGCGTGTGCGCCAGCGGTCGCGCAGGTCGAAGAGCCACATCTCCGCCCTGGTGACCAGCGGCTCGAACCAGGGCAGCGCGAGCAGGATCAGCAGGCCCGCGGCCCAGCCCAGCAGCACGTCGCTCAGCCAGTGCGTACCGAGGTAGACGGTGGTGAGGCCGACGCCGAGCGAGGTGACCGCGGAGAGGGCCGACAGCCAGCGGCGCGCTCTCGGGCTGGAGGCCAGGTACGCCAGGATTCCCCAGGTCACCACCGCGTTGGCGGTGTGGCCGCTGGGGAATATATCGCCGCCCAGGCCCATCTCGTTCGAGCCGATCACGGTGGCGTAGTGCGGACCGAGCCGGCCCATGCCGATCTTGGCGGCGCCGACCGTGATGTTCAGCAGCAGCAGCGAGGCGGCCAGGGTGAGCAGCGGGCGGAGGGTGTGCTGCCGCCAGGAGCGCCAGCCGAGCCAGGCCGCGACCATCACGGCGGTGGGGCCGCGCTGGCCCAGCACCACGTAGTAGTCGAGGAACGCGTGGATCTCCGGCCACTGCTGGTACGGCCGGAAGAACATGACCTGCCAGTCCAGCCGGACCAGCCAGGAGGTGGTCACCACGGCCCACACGATCGCCAGGTAGAAAGCCAGGGTCGCCGAGAACAGGACGACCCGGTGCCGGCTCATCCTCGGCACATCGATGTGGGCCGGTCGTTCCGGCTCACGGTCCAGTCTGGCGAACACCCGGTCCAGACGCCGGGTGAGGTTTCGTTCGGTACGCACCCAATCGACGTTACAGCGAGTGAGCGGTGTTCCCGGTCGAAACAGCGGCTTTGTGATGACGATGTGATGTGGGAAACGTCTCAAGGGCGGCCCGAATTCCCGGGATTCCGCAATCCGAGGAGACCGATCGGGCCAATTCCTTTGATCATGCCGGGTGTTGTTTATATAGCGCTTATGAATGCGTTAACCCGGTCCTGGCGCGGAATTTTCCGGGGTGTCATCGGCCGGCCGAGTGGATCACGGTGGGCCGGAGCCGTTCAGCCAGAACGCCCCGTAGACCGCCGCCACGACCGCCAACCCGGCGATGACCAGCGCCGATCGGGAGGCGCGCAGCCGGGCCAGGGCACCGGCGAGCGGCAGCAGCACCGGGAAGGCGGGCATCAGCAGCCGCGGCTTGGAGCCGAAGTAGCTTGACGCGCACAGGGCGAGAGCGAGCACGACCCCCGTGTACACCAGCAGGGCGACCGGCTGGCGCCCGCGGACCCCGGTGACGTACAGCCAGATCAGCAGGGCCACCCCGGCGATCAGGCCGAGGCCGGCGAGGGCGGACGGAAATGACGTGAACTTGTCGGCCACGAAGCGGGCGAAGGCGTAGCCGCCGTCGAACCCGTTGCGCCACCCGGCCTGGACGTCCAGATAGCCGAGCGGGCCCCGGCCGGTGCGGTGGCCGACCCAGAGGACGTACCCGGCGGCACCGAGCGGAGCGAGCAGCATGCCGAGCGCACGGCGCCGGACAGGGGTGCGTTCACGGTGGTGTGCGCCCGGCGTGTGCAGCGTGCCGCGCTCTCGCACGAACGAGACCACGCCCGCCGTCCACACCGCGGCGACCACCGCGAGCCCCACCGGCCGGGTCAGCCCCGCCAGCGCCGCCAGCGCGCCCGCGCTCACCCACCGCCCGGTCAGCACCGCGTACAGCGACCAGGCCGCCAGCGCGGTGAACAGCGACTCGCTGTACGCCATCGACTGCACGATCCCGACCGGCAGCACCGCCCACAGCAGCACCGCGCACAGCCCGACCCGCGGCCCGTACACCCGGTCCGCGACCGCGAAGATCCCGGCCGCGGCGGCCGCCGAGGCCAGCAGGCTCACCACGAACCCGGCGTCCGCGTACGACAGCGGCGTGAGCGCGTGCCCCAGCCGCTCCAGCCACGGCAGCAGCGGGAAGAACGCGAGATTGGAGTGGACGTCCCCGTTCGGCAGCCGCACCTCGTAGCCGTAGCCCAGCTCGGCGACCCGCGTGTACCAGAGGGAGTCCCAGCGGGCGGTCAGCAGGGTGTACGCGCTCCTGCCGCGCGCGGCGCTCCACACCGCCAGCACCAGCAGCCCCAGGGCGCGGACCGCCGCATAGCCCAGCAGGGCCGGCGCCGCTCGGCGCAGAAGAGGGGCGCGGGGGGTGTCCACGCGCGTCGCAAGATCGGTCACGGGCTCGATTATCGACCGCCCGCCACGCCGGACCGGCCGCCGGGTGGGGGTCAAGAGGGGGTGACGTGGCGTACGCCACACGGGTTCCGTCGAACGTGTGAGAGGTCCGCCACGTGTCCCCGGGGTGAACTCGCGTACGCTGGCGAGTCACCCGCGTGGGTTCGCGCGGGCCGGAGACACCGCTCCTCTCCGGCCGTACGACAGGGAGTCCCCACCCCGTCGGTCCGCCCCACGCGAGGGATCATCTGGGAGGTACGTACATGTCCGGGACGACCACGGCTGCCGTCCGGCAGCACCGTCGGGCGGCCGGGGCCGGTGCCAACCGGTGGATCGTCCTCGTCGTCCTCTGCGCCAGCCTGCTGCTCGTCGCCCTCGACGCGACCGTGCTGCACGTGGCGGTCCCCGCCGTCACCGAGGACCTCAAGCCGGGCGCCGTGGAACTGCTCTGGATCGTCGACGTCTATCCGCTGGTCTGCGCCTCGCTGCTGATTCTCTTCGGCACCCTCGGCGACCGGGTCGGCCGCAGACGCGTCCTGCTGCTCGGCTACGGCCTCTTCGGCGTCGCCTCCGCCGTGGCCGCGTTCGCGCAGACCGCCGAGACGCTCATCCTGGCCCGCGCGCTGCTCGGCGTCGGCGGCGCCATGATCATGCCCGCGACCCTGTCGATCCTCCGCCAGGTCTTCCCGGACCGGCGCGAGCGCGCCCTCGCCATCGGCATCTGGAGCGCGGTCGCCGCGGTCGGCGCGGCGGTCGGACCGCTGCTCGGCGGATTCCTGCTGGAGCACTTCTGGTGGGGCGCGGTCTTCCTGGTCAACATCCCGCTGATGCTGGTCAGCCTGCCGGTGGGCCGGGCCCTGCTGCCCGAGTCCCGGGGCGACGGCGAAGGCCCCTGGGACGTGACCGGCGCGCTGATGGCGGCGGCCGGGCTGTTCGGCGTGGTCCTCGGGGTGAAGCGGCTCGGCGGCGGCGAGACGGGGATGAGCCCCTTCACCGTGCTGCCGCTGCTGGTCGGCGCGGCCCTCCTCTTCCTCTTCGTCCGGCGCCAGCGCCGGCACCCGCATCCGCTGGTGGACCTGCGCACGTTCCGGCGGCCCGCGTTCAGCACCTCGGTGGGCTGCATCGTGCTCGCCATGCTGGCGCTGGTCGGCCTGGAGCTGATCGCCGCCCAGTACCTGCAACTGGTGCTCGGCCTGTCCCCGCTGGAGACCGGCCTGCGGCTGCTGCCCCTGACCCTCGCGGCCATGGCGGCGGGCCTGGCGGGCGCCCGTATGCTGCGCCGGTTCGGGCCGCGCCGGATGGTGTGCTTCGGCTTCTGCCTGACGGCCGCCGCGGTGCTGACGCTCACGGCCATGGGCGGCACCGACAACCCGACGCTGCTGCTGTCCGGCTTCGTGCTGCTGGGCTTCGGTCTGGAGACCACGCTGTTCGGCGCCTACGAGTCGATGCTGAGCGAGGCCCCGGCCGAGCAGGCCGGCGGCGCGGCGGCGATCGGCGAGACGTCGTACCAGCTCGGCGCCGGTATCGGCATCGCGCTGCTGGGCAGCGTGATGAACGCGGCCTACACGCCGGGACTGCGCTCGGTGCCGGGCGTGCCGCGGGGCGCGTCGGACGCGGCGGGCCACTCGCTCGGCGAGGCCTACGAGGTCGCCGGCCGGCTCGGCGGAACCGCCGGGGACGCACTGCGCCGGGCGGCGCGGGACTCCTTCGTGCACGGACTGCACGTGACCCTGCTGGTGAGTGCGGGGCTGTTGCTGCTGGGCGCGGTGATGGCGCTGCGGCTGCCGCGGATCATGCAGTGCGGGGAGGAGCCGGCCGGGGCCGAGGTGGGGCTGCCGGCGCCGCGGGAGGCGGAGGCGGCGGCCGGGAAGCCGCGGGTCTCCGCCTGACCTCCTCTGGACGTGCGGGACCCGGCACCGTAACGTCGGCCGGGAAGCCGTAACTAGCGCTGCTAGTTTTATCGACGTCCCGTGTCCCGGAGGGTGTTCCATGTCCGCGTCCGCGAAGCTGCCCCCGTTCGATGCCGCCGACCCGCTGGGGATCGACGACCTGCTGGAGCCGGAGGACCTGGCGGTCCGGGACACCGTCCGCAGCTGGGCCGCCGATCGTGTGCTGCCCCACATCGCCGACTGGTACGAGAAGGGCGAGCTGCCCGGCATCCGGGACCTCGCGCGTGAACTGGGGGCGATCGGCGCGCTCGGCATGTCGCTCACCGGGTACGGCTGCGCCGGCGCGAGCGCCGTGCAGTACGGCCTGGCCTGCCTGGAGCTGGAGGCGGCCGACTCCGGCATCCGCTCGCTGGTCTCGGTGCAGGGCTCCCTGGCGATGTACGCCATCCACCGGTTCGGCAGCGAGGAGCAGAAGCTCCAGTGGCTGCCGCGCATGGCCGCCGGCGAGGTCATCGGCTGCTTCGGGCTGACCGAGCCCGACCACGGCTCCGACCCCGCCGCCATGCGCACCCACGCCAAGCGCGACGGCGACGACTGGGTGCTCAACGGCCGCAAGATGTGGATCACCAACGGTTCGGTCGCCGGGGTGGCCGTCGTCTGGGCGCAGACCGAGGAGGGCATCCGCGGCTTCGTCGTCCCCACCGACACCCCCGGCTTCTCCGCGCCGGAGATCAAACACAAGTGGTCCCTGCGCGCCTCCGTCACCAGCGAACTCGTCCTGGACGACGTACGCCTGCCCGCCACGGCCGTGCTGCCGGAGGTCACCGGGCTGCGCGGACCGCTCAGCTGTCTCTCGCACGCCCGCTACGGCATCGTCTGGGGTGCGATGGGCGCGGCGCGCAGCAGCTTCGAGGCGGCCCTCGACTACGCGAAGTCACGGGAGCAGTTCGGGCGGCCCATCGGCGGCTTCCAGCTCACCCAGGCCAAGCTCGCCGACATGGCGGTGGAGCTGCACAAGGGGATTCTGCTCGCCCACCACCTGGGGCGGCGGATGGACGCCGGCCGCCTGCGTCCCGAGCAGGTCAGCTTCGGCAAGCTCAACAACGTCCGCGAGGCGATCGAGATCTGCCGTACGGCGCGGACGATCCTCGGTGCCAACGGGATCTCCCTGGAGTACCCGGTGATGCGGCACGCGACCAACCTGGAATCGGTGCTCACCTACGAGGGCACCGTCGAGATGCACCAGCTCGTGCTGGGCAAGGCGCTCACCGGGCTCGACGCCTTCCGGTGAGGCCCGGTGCGGGGCGGGGCCGGTGCGCGGCCCTGCCTCAGCTCTGGTTGAAGAAGCCGTCCGAGCGGTGGGCGGACGCCTCACCGCTGATGATCTCCGTGTCGGCCGGGGTGAGCAGGAACACCCGGTTCGAGACCCGGTCGATCGAGCCGCGCAGACCGAAGATGAGCCCCGCCGCGAAGTCCACGACCCGCTTGGCGTCGCCGGGCTCCATGTTGGTGAGGTTCATGATGACCGGGACACCCTCCCGGAACAGCTCGCCGATGGCGCGGGCGTCCCGGAAGCTGTCCGGGGTGACCGTGCCGATCCGGCGTCCCTTCTCCTCGGCGGTGTCCGTGGCCACCTTCACCCGCGGGTCGGTGACCCAGGCGTCCCCGGACTCGGTGCCCTCGGAGTAGTCGTCGTCGTAGTAGCGCTCGTCATCGTTGTCGTCGACGAGGCCGAGCCACGCACTCGCCTTGCGTACCGATCCCATGGACGCCTCCTCTCACAGCGGTCTTTCTTGCTTTCCGCATCCCTATGGTCATCCATGATGCGGACGCCTCGCCAAGTGGATAGACGCCGCGCGGGGGGTTTGTGACGGTACTGGTGCACAGCAGATCCGTCGAGAGTCCTTGTGCCCCAAGGGGCGAGACTCATACGGCTGCTGACTGAGAGTGAAATATGATTGTCTGCGGCGGACGGGTGACGCGCGGTGCGTACGGGTGAACGCCAACGTCGTATCACAGTACGGGGGATGTTGTGTTCGGAATCGTCAGGCCGTGTGCCCACCGGCTCGGTGAGCAGCTGAGAGCCGACTGGACGGCACACCTGTGCGGGCTGTGTCTGGCCCTGCGCCGGGACCACGGTCAGTTCGCACGTGTCGTGACGAACTATGACGGACTCCTCATATCGGTTCTGACAGAGGCTCAGACCGGCTCGGTGGACGGTGGCCGCCGGACGGCCGGCCCGTGTGCGCTGCGTGGCATGCGCACCGCGTCCGTCGCCCAGGGTGAGGGCGCGCGGCTCGCCGCGGCCGTCTCGCTGGTGCTCGCCGCCGCGAAGGTGCGCGACCACGTCGCCGACCGGGACGGACTGCTGGCCCGCAGGCCGGTCGCCGCCGCCGCGCGCCGGGTCGCCGCGAGCTGGGGCCGGGCCGGGGAGCACAGCGGGGCGGCGGTCGGCTTCGACACCGGTGTCCTGGTCGACGCCGTCGACCGGCAGCTCGGCCTGGAGACCGTGGCCGGTCCCGGCACGCCGATCCTGACGGTCACCGAGCCGACCGAGACCGCGACCGCCGCGGCCTTCGCGCACACCGCGGTGCTGGCCGGGCGGCCGGGCAACGCCGAGCCCCTGGCGGAGGCCGGCCGGCTCTTCGGCCGGCTCGCCCACCTCCTGGACGCCGTGGAGGACCGGCACGCCGACGCCCTGTCGGGTGCCTGGAACCCCCTCACCGCCACCGGCACGCCCCTCACCGAGGCCCGCCGGCTCGCCGACGACGCCCTGCACGGCATCCGGCTCGCCCTGCGGGAGGCCGAGTTCCGCGACGGCGGACTCGTCCACCTCCTCCTCGTCCACGAGCTGCGCCGCTCGGTCGACCGCGCCTTCGGCACGGCACCGCTGTGCGCCTCCCATCAGCACGGGGCGCCGCAGGGGCCGTACGCCGGAGGGCACGCGTACGGCCCCGCCGCCCCCTATCCGGGGGGCGGCCATCCGTACGCCGGTGGCGGACCCGCCGGTGGGGGCGGCGGTTTCGGCGGCGGGTCCGGGGGCGGTTCCGGGCCCGAGCCCGCCAAGGGCAGACGTGGTTTCTGGGCGGGCTGCGGGATGTTCTTCGCGCTGTTCTGCACGTGCAGGATGTGCTGCGCCGAGGAATACGAGGGACCGTGGTCCCGGAAGAGGCGCAACGGCTGCTGTGAGTGGTGCGACTGTTCCTGCCCCGGGGGCTGCGACGGCTGCGATTGCTGCTGCCCCTGCGACGGTTGATTCAGTCCTTGAGTTCCGGCGGACTGATCCGCGACGTCTTGATGGCCGAACCGGTCGTGCCCCACTTCTTGAGAATCCGGTCGTAGGTGCCGTCGGACAGCAGTTTGTTCACCGCCGCCTGGAACGCCGGCGTCAGTTCCGAGCCCTTCTTGAAGGCGAAACCGACGTCCAGGCGGTGGAATTCGTTGAGGAACTTCAGACCCTCCTGGTGCGCGACGTCGTAACGCAGCCCGTTGATCGTGGACATCACGACGTCGCTGCGGCCCTGCTGGACCGAGGACCAGATGGCGCTCGACTCGGCGTACGTCTGCACCTGGTACGCCTTCTTGCCCGCGTCGGCGCACACGTGCTTGTTCTCCTCCAGCGTGGCCTCGAACGTCGTGCCCGCGCTGGTCGCGACCTTCAGGCCGCACAGCTGCGCCAGTTCCGTGATCTTCGACAGCTTGCTGTCCTTGCGGGTGGCGAAGCCCTGGCCGTCGTTGATGTAGGTGACGAAGTCGATGGTCTTGCGGCGCTCGTCGGTGACGCCGAAGTTGCTCGCGCCGAAGTCGTACTTGCCGCTGTCCAGGGCGGGCAGGATCGCCTCGAAGCTCGCCTGCTCCACCTTCAGTTCGATGCCGAGGACCCGGGCGACGGCCCGGGTGAAGTCGACGTCCTGGCCGGTCAGGGTCTTGCCGTCGTCGACGTAGGTGGTGCCGGGTGGGGTGCCGCCGACGCTGACCGCGACGGTGAGGCTCCTCGTGCCGGCGGGCAGCAGCTTCGCCGCGGAGTCGTCCTTGCGCACGGCCGAGACGACGTCGGTGGTGGGCACTTCCAGGGGCTTGGCCGCCACCGAGGTGGTGCCCGTGTCGCCGGAGCCGCAGGCGGTGAGGAGCAGAGCGGCCGAGGTAATCGTGACAAAAGGTATCAAAAGGTGCGTACGCATGGGATGGCGATCTCCTGGCGGCAGAAGGCGTGCAGAGCGCGAGCGCGAGGGGAGGGGTGCGCGTGTGAAGGCGAGGAAAAAGAGGGAGAGCGCGAATGCGCCTGCCCGTGGGGCAGGGCCGTGCAGGGGGTCAGCTCAACAGGAACAGGACCACACGCGACCGAAGTCGATGTGGGAGCGGGTGACCAGCCACTGCTGTGGATGCATGGGCCAAGTGGAACAGGCATCCGGTTTCCCGTCAACCGAGTTGAGATGTACGGCTCACACTCTGGACAGCCTTGACAGCGGACCGAAACGCCCCCGTACTCTCGGTGCACGGTCCTGCTGAGGGGCTCGGCCGTAACGCGCCGCCGGGCGCGTCCGTGTGAAGGCACCACCCGTGTTCGACCATCGCGTCACGGAGCCTTCGCATGTCATCCGACACCCTCGCCAAAGTCGCCACCGCCCCGGACACACCCGAGCCGGCCGACGCCCCCCGGATCGTCCCGCAGCGCCGGTACGGCCAGTGGGCGGCAGCTGCCGTCGTCCTCGTACTGCTCGGGTTCGCCGTCAACTCCGTCCTACGCAACCGGGCGTTCCAGTGGGACGTCGTCGCCGACTACTTCACCTCCGACTCCGTCCTGCGCGGACTGTGGCTCACCCTGTGGCTGACCGCGGTGGTGATGGTCCTCGGCTTCGCCCTCGGCACCCTGCTCGCCGCGTTCCGGCTGTCCGCCAACCCCGTGCTGCGGGCGGTCAGCTGGGGGTACGTCTGGCTGTTCCGGTCCATCCCGATCCTGGTGCAGCTGCTGCTCTGGTTCAACATCGGGGCGCTGTACCCGCGGCTGTTCGGGGTGCGGACCGTCGACCTGCTCAGCCCGGTCGCCGTCGCGATCGTCGGCCTCACCCTGCACGAGGCCGCCTACGCCGCCGAGGTCGTCCGCGGCGGCATCCTCTCCGTCGACCGCGGCCAGATCGAGGCCGCCCAGGCGCTCGGCCTGAGCCCCTGGCGGCGCTGGCGGCGGATCGTGCTGCCGCAGGCGATGCGCGCCATCGTGCCGCCCGCCGGCAACATGCTGATCGGCACCCTCAAGGGCACCTCGATCGTCAGCGTCATCGCCGTCAACGACCTGCTGTTCTCCGCCCAGTTGATCTACCACCGCACCTACCAGGTGATCCCGCTGCTGATGGTCGCCACCCTCTGGTACGCCGTGGTCACCTCGCTGCTGGGCATCGGCCAGTACTACGTCGAGAAGCGCTACGCCCGCGGCACGGAGAACGCCCGATGAGGCAGCAGCTGGTGATCGTCGGAGCCGGGCCGCGGGGGACCGGCATCCTGGAACGCCTCGCCGCCAACGCGCCGGCCCTGTACACCGGTCCGGGCCTCGACATCCACCTGGTCGACCCCCACCCGCCGGGCGGCGGACGCATCTGGCGGCAGGCGCAGTCCCCGCTGCTGTGGATGAACTCGCAGGCCGAGGACGTCACCATGTTCACCGACGACACGGTGACCATGGATGGCCCGGTGCGCGAGGGCCCCACCCTGCACGAGTGGGCCGGGCTGGACGGCCGTACCTTCCCCGACCGGCAGCTCCAGGGCCGCTATCTGCGCTGGGTGTACGACCGGGCCCTCGCCGACCTGCCCCCGAACGTCACCGTCCACCACCACCCGCACCGCGCCCTGCGGGTCGGCGGGCCGCGCGAGGGCCGCCAGCAGGTCTGGCTGGAGGGCCGCCCGCACCCGCTCACGGCCGACCTGGTGATCCTCGCCGTCGGCCACCAGGACGCCGAACTCGACACCGAGCAGACCGGGTTGTCCGCGTACGCCCGCGAGCACGGCCTGGTGCACCTGCCGCCCGACTTCACCGCCGACAGCGACCTCTCCGCGCTCGAACCCGGCGCACCCGTCCTCGTCCGCGGCTTCGGGCTGGCCTTCGTCGACCTGATGGTGCTGCTCACCGAGGGGCGCGGCGGGCGGTACGAGGGCGACACCTACCTCCCCTCGGGACGGGAGCCGGTGCTGTACGTCGGCTCCCGGCGCGGGGTGCCGTACCACTCGAAGATCGGCTACGACTGGACCGGCGACCGGCCCCCGCTGCCCCGCTTCCTCGGCCCCGCCGAGGTGACGGAGCTGCTGGCCCGGCCCCAGGGCTTCGACTTCCGGCGCGATGTGTGGCCGCTGGTCGAGAAGGAGCTGGGCTTCGCCCACTACCACCGGCTGTTCACCGCCCACCCCGGGCGTACGGCGATGGCCTGGACCGACTTCGAGGAGAAGTACGCGGCGGCCGGCGACCCCGCCGAGACGCGGGCACTGGTCGCGGCCGCCGTACCGGATCCGGCCGACCGGCTCGACCTCGGCGCGCTCGACCACCCGCTGGAGGGCGTGCGGTACGCCTCGCACGACGACTTCCAGGAAGGGCTCCGGGAGTACATCGAGGCGGACCTCGCACGCCGGCACGACCCGGCACACAGCGCCGACCTGGCCGTCTTCCTCGGACTGCTCTCCGTGTACGGGCAGCTGGTGCGGCTCGGCGACATCGGATCCTGGTGGCACGGCTTCTTCAGCTACCTGGCGTCCGGTCCGCCCGGGCCCCGGCTGCGGCAGATGCTCGCGCTGTCCCGGGCCGGACTGCTCCGGTTCGTCGGGGCCGGGATGACCGTCACCGCCGAGGACGGCCTGTTCCGGGCCGCCAGCCCCACCGTGCCGGGCTTCTCCGTCGAGGCCCGGGCCCTGGTCGAGGCCCGGCTGCCCGAGCCCACCATCGGGCGCGCCCGCGACAGCCTGCTGCGCGAACTGCACGCCGACGGCGCCGCCGAGACCCCCGAGGGACTGCTCCGGGTCGACCCCGGCGACGGCCGGATCCTCGACCGCGCCGGGCGCCCGCATCCCCGGCGCTTCGCCCTCGGCCCCTACACCGACGCCCGTACCCCCGGCGCCTTCACCCGCCCCCGCACCGGCGGCCCCGCCTTCCGGCAGAACGACGCGACCGCCCGGGCGGTGCTGGCCTTGCTGAGCGGCTCACTGGAAAAGGAACTCGCGCGATGAGCGTCATGGTCGACATCAGGTCGGTGCACAAGAGCTTCGGCTCGCTGGACGTGCTCAGGGGCATCGACCTCCAGGTGCGCGCCGGCGAGGTCACCGTCGTGCTCGGGCCCTCCGGCTCCGGCAAGTCCACGCTGCTGCGCACCATCAACCACCTGGAGAAGGTGGACCGGGGCGAGATCAGCGTGGACGGCGCGCTGATCGGCTACCGGCGGGCCGGGAACAGGCTGCACGAGCTGCCCGAGCGGGAGGTGCTCGGACAGCGCACCCGGATCGGCTTCGTCTTCCAGAACTTCCACCTCTTCCCGCACCTCACCGTCCTGGACAACGTCGTCGAGGCGCCGGTGTCCGCGCTGAAGCGGCCCCGGAGGGCGGCGGTGGAGAGCGCGCACCGGCTGCTGGCGCGGGTCGGGCTCGGGGACAAGGCCGGCGCCTATCCGCGGCAGCTGTCCGGCGGGCAGCAGCAGCGGGTCGCCATCGCGCGGGCACTGGCGCTGGAGCCGAAGCTGCTGCTGTTCGACGAGCCGACGTCGGCGCTCGATCCCGAGCTGGTGGGGGAGGTGCTGGACGTCATCCGGGACCTGGCGGCGCAGGGCACGACGATGATCGTCGTCACGCACGAGATCGGGTTCGCCCGCGAGGTCGCCGACACGGTGGTGTTCATGGCCGACGGGCGGATCGTGGAGCAGGGGCCGCCACAGGAGGTGCTGGGCGCCCCCCGCGAGGACCGGACCCGTGCGTTCCTGGCGAAGGTGCTGTGAGGGTGGCGGCCGTGGGACGGGGCGCGGTGGGTTCGGGGGGCGCGGATGAGTAGCCTGCTGCACCTCGCGGCCGCCCTAGATCTGCCGGGGGTGGTCGACGGCGGGGCCTACGTGGAGCTGGCCCGGCTCGCCGAGCGGGGCGGGCTGGACTTCGTGACGCTGGACGACTCCTTCGCCCGGCCCGGGCCCGAGGCGCTCGGCGTGCTGTGCCGGGTGGCGCCCGCGACCCGGCGGATCGGGCTGGTGCCGACCGTCACCACCACCCACACCGAGCCCTTCCGGGTGCAGGCCGCCGTGGCCACCCTGGACTGGATCAGCCGGGGCCGGGCCGGCTGGCGGATCGACGTGTCCACCACCGAGGGCGAGGCCCGGCTGTTCGGCCGCCGCCACGCGGCCCCGGCCGAGTCCCTCTGGCAGGAGGCGAGCGAGGTCGCCGACGTGGCGGCGAGGCTGTGGGACAGCTGGGAGGACGGCGCCGAGATCCGGGAGGAGGCCACCGGACGGTTCCTGGACCGGGACCGGCTGCACCGCGTCGACTTCACCGGCACCGCCGTCTCGGTCCGGGGCCCGTCGACCGTGCCCCGGCCGCCGCAGGGCCACCCGGTGCGCATGGTCGACGTCACCGACGGCCCCGCCCGTACCGTCGCCGCCCGGTACGCGGACGTCGCCCTGGTGCGCGCCGCCGCGCCCGCCCAGGCCGCCGGCGTACGGGACCGGCTGCGCGAGGAGGCGAGGGCGTTCGGCCGGGACCCGGACACGCTGCGGGTCCTGGTGAGCCTGCTGGTCGACCTCGGCGACGGCGAGCACGCGGCCGAGCCGGGACACGGCGGCGGCGGCCCGCGGCCCACCGTGCAGGGCCCGCTGTACCGGGGCGGCCCGGTCGACCTCGCGGAACTGATGGCCGCCTGGCACGCCGACGGCGTCACCGACGGCTTCCACCTCGTCCCCGTCGAACCGCGCCGCGATCTGGAGCGGCTGGTCAACGGCACGGTGGCGCTGCTCCAGCACCGCGGACGGTTCCGCACCTTCTACCCGGGCAGCACCCTGCGCGAGCACCTCGGCCTGGCCCGGCCCGCCAACCGGTACACCGCCCGCGGGGTGACGGCCGTGACCGGGGGAACGTCATGACCGTGACGCGGCTGCACCTGGCGGCCGCGCCCCCGGGGGCCGGCGCCGCCGACGGGCCCGGCACGGCCGTATGGGCCGGTGCGCCGGCCGGTGCGCGGCTCGCGTTCGCCGGGTTCGAGCGGCTCGCCCGCACCGCCGAGCGCGGCCTGTTCGACTTCCTCCTGCTCGACGAGGAGCCCCGGCTGCCGGAGCACCGCGGGCGGCTGCACGAGCTGGACCCGGTCGGCGGACCGGAGCCGGTCGCCGTGCTGAACGCGCTCGCCGGGGTCACCGCGCACCTCGGGCTCGCCGCCACCGTGGACGCCGCCCACGGCGAGCCGTACGAACTCGCCCGCAGCCTGGCCACCCTGGACCACCTCAGCGCGGGCCGGGCGGGCTGGCGGGTGGCGGCCTCGGCGGACCCCCGCGCCGGCGCGGACCCGCGCTCCGGGGGGCATCCCGACCCGTACGGCAGGGCCGCCGAACTCGTCGGCGTGGCCCGTCGGTTGTGGGACTCCTGGAGCCCCGGCGGGGCGCCCCGGCCGTTCGCGTACCGCGGCCGGCACTTCGACATCGCCGGCGAGTTCGGGCTGCCCCGCTCGCCCCAGGGGCGGCCCGTGGTGATCCAGACGGGGGAGTCCGAGGGGGCCCGGGAGCTGGCCGCGGCCACGGCCGACGTGCTCCTCGTCCGGCACGGCCCGCCGGAGCCGGCCCGCGCGCGCTACGCCGACGTCAAACGGCGGCTCGCGGCCCACGGCCGCGGGCCACGGGACCTGAAGGTCATGTGTCCGGTCACCGTCGTCCTCGGGGACACCGCGGCCGAGGCGCAGGAGCGGGCCGCCGGTATCCGACGGCAGCGGATCACCCCGCGGTACGCGCTGTACGCGCTGGAGCGGGTCTGGGGCACGGACCTGTCCGGATACGACCCCGACGGCCCGCTGCCCGAGACCGACCCGAGCACCCGGGACCCCCGCACCCGCGCGGTCGCCGAGCGATGGCGGGCGCTGGCCCGGGAGAAGGGGCTGTCCGTCCGGGAGACGGTGATCGAGGTGAGCGGCCGGCAGTCCTTCGTCGGCACGCCCGACACGGTCGCCGCCGATCTGCACCGGTACGCCGGCGAGGGGGCCGCCGACGGCTTCGTGCTGGTCCCGCAGCTGCCGGCCGACGGGTTGGAGGAGTTCGTGGACCGGGTGGTGCCGCTGCTCCAGGAACGCGGGGCGTTCCGCACGCGATACCGGGGCGGCACCCTCCGCTCCCATCTCGGTCTGGCTCCTCCGGCCGGGGAGAGCCGGCCATGACGAGCCGTTCACAGGAGCCGTTCACAGGAGAAAGGAACCGATGGCATGACGACCGACGCGTCCGACGCCTGGAAGCAGTGGCACGAGCAGCGTGTGGAGAGCGTCTCGGCTCCCTACGGGCCGCTCGCGCTGACCGCGACGCACTGGATCGAGGACTATCCGGAGGGTCGACTTCCGGACATTCCCGGGAACTGGGTGGCGGATGAGGGCGGGGTGGTGCTCACGGCCGCGGAGACCGACGGCCTGTCCGTGGACGGCCGGCCCTTCTCCGGTGAGGTCGCACTGGCCGCGGACACCGGCCCGGAGTCCGGGGCGCGGGTCGCGCTCGGCGCGAAGCGGCTGGTCGTGCTGGTGCGCGAGGGCGTGTGGGGAGTGCGGGTGTACGACCCCGGCTCCGCCGCCCGGCAGGCCTTCCGGGGCATCGAGGCCGAGCCCCACGACCCCCGCTGGTCGGTGCCGGGGCGGTTCACGCCGTACGACGGGACGCGCACCATCCGGCTCGGCAACGCGGACGGGCGGGAGCGCGGCTTCGCCCTCGTCGGCGAACTCACCTTCCCGCTGGGCGGACAGCAGCGGACGCTGAAGGTCGCGCAGCAGGGGGACGGGCGGCTGTGGGCGGTGTTCGCCGACGCCACCAGCGGTGACACGAGCTTCCGGTTCCGCTTCCTCTTCTCGCCGGCCCCGGACGCCGAGGGTCGCACGACCGTCGACTTCAACCGCGCCCAACTCCCGCCGTGCGCCTTCGCGGACCACTTCCTCTGCCCCTTCCCGGCCCCCGGCAACACGCTGGACCTGGCGGTCGAGGCGGGGGAGCGCCGGCTGAGCTGACCTGCGGGGCCCCGGTCCGGGCCGCCCTGGGGCGTTCGGGTGGTTCCGGGCCGTCGGCCGAAAGGCACCCTTGTGCCGACCGGCCGTTCGGCCGAATACTCCCCCCAGCGCTTGTCAGGGGCATGCGTATTCGAATCCGGTCGGGTCCCTGGCTGCGCCTCACGGGCCCCGACCCCACGCGGGCCCCCGACTTCCCTTGGAGGGAACGACACGTGAGGAACAAGCGCACCACTCCCCGCGGCACCACGGCGAGACGGACCCGGCTGACCGCTGTGGCCACCGGCTTCCTGGCCGCAGCCGCGTTCGCCGCCCCCACCGCGAACGCCAGCGACGCCCACCCGTTCAGCGCCTCTCAGCTCACCAAGGCGAGCGACTCCGTCCTCAAGGCCGACATCCCCGGTACGGCCTGGGCGGTGGACGGCAACCGTGTCGTCGTCACCGTCGACAGCACGGTGTCCCAGGCCGAGATCGCCAAGATCAGGAAGCAGGCCGGTGCCACCGCGGACGCCCTGGTCGTCAAGCGCACACCGGGCAAGTTCAACAAGCTGATCTCCGGCGGCGACGCCATCTACGCGAGCAGCTGGCGCTGCTCGCTGGGCTTCAACGTCCAGGATTCCAGCGGCAACTACTACTTCCTGACCGCCGGGCACTGCACCGACGGAGCGGGCACCTGGTGGTCGAACTCCTCCCACAGCACCACGCTCGGCACCACGGCCGGCTCCAGCTTCCCGGGCAACGACTACGGCATCGTGCGCTACACCAACGGCTCGGTGACCAAGTCGGGTGCCGTGGGCAGCCAGGACATCACCAGCGCGGCGACGCCCTCCGTGGGCACGACCGTCTACCGGCGCGGGTCCACGACCGGTACGCACAGCGGCCGGGTCACCGCGCTGAACGCCACGGTCAACTACGGCGGCGGCGACATCGTCTCCGGCCTGATCCAGACCACCGTCTGCGCCGAGCCCGGCGACTCCGGCGGCCCGCTGTACGGCGGCTCGACGGCCTACGGCCTGACCTCGGGCGGCAGCGGTGACTGCAGCTCCGGCGGTACGACGTTCTTCCAGCCGGTGACCGAGGCGCTGAGCGCCTACGGGGTGCACGTCTACTGATCATCCGCTGAGCGGGCAGAACTCCGCCGCCGGCAGCCGGCCCCCGCACGCCCCGGGCGT
>NZ_JBEYXJ010000052.1:0-56911 GCF_040645015.1 Streptomyces sp. NPDC046881
CCCTCCCGATCTGTGCCCTCGGTGTCCCGCAGGACGACCCCCGAGCCGGGCCCCCGCCCCCGCCGCGCGCGGCGTCCGCCGGCGCCGGCGCCGGCGAGGAGCGTGCGGACACCGGCGAGCGCGGCGGCACCGCAGGGGCCCGAGGAGACGCCCAGCGCGGCGAGGTCCCGGGACGCGCGGGCGCTGTCGGTGTCGGTGACGGTGACCGCGGCGTCCAGTCCGGCGCGCAGCACGGGCCAGGCGGTGCTGGACAGGGTCCCGCAGTTCAGGCCGGCCATGACGGTCCGACCGGTGCCGACGTCGACCGGGGCGTCCCGCACGAGGCTGGCCAGGAGGCAGGCGGCGGACTCCGGTTCGACCGACAGCAGGGCCGTGGCCGGGGTCGTCGTACGGCTGCGGTAGTGGGTGACGACGGCCTGCGCCAGCGAGCCGACCCCCACCGGAACGGCCACCAGTCCCGGCGCGGCGGCCCCGGCGGCGGACAGCTGCTCGTCCGTCTCGGCGCACAGCGTGGCATAGCCCTGCACGATCCAGCCGGGAACGGTCTCGTACCCCTCCCATGCGGTGTCCTGGACCAGCACCGCGTCCGGCGCCCGCGCCGCCTCGTCCGCCCGGCGCACCGCCTCCTCGTACGGGCCCGGCACCCGGGTCACCTCCGCGCCCTCGCCGGCGATGGCCGCCGCGGTGGCCGGGTGGATGTCCTGCGGGACGAAGACGTGCGCGCGCCGGCCGTGCAGCCGGGCCAGCCGGGCCACGGCGCGGCCGTGGTTGCCGTCCGTGGCGCAGACCAGGGTGACCGGACCGCGGGTGCGCGCCGCGAGGACGAGGTGCACCGCCCAGGACGCGCCCAGAACCTTGAAGGCCGGCAGGCCCAGCCGCGCCGACTCGTCCTTGACGAAGACGCGCCCCACTCCCAACCCCACGGCAAGTGAGGGCAGTTCGGTCAGCGGAGTCGGGGCGTACCCGGGCAGGGAGGCGTGGAAGTTCCGCACCTCGGCGGGGGCCGGCGTGCAGCGCCAGGACCGGGCGGACGGCCGTACGAGCCACGGCACCGCCCCGCTGGACGGTGAGGACGTCTCACGCATCCCCTCAGCCTGCCCCCTCCCTCGGCCGTCGGTCCAGCACACGGTCCCCGCCCGGCCGGAACGGATGTTCACCCACATGAACACCGCCCACATGGGTGTACACCACGACGGCTTCTGTGCAAGGCTCAGTCAACTTCTCGTGTGGCAGGCGGAGTTGGAGGGCGGCCATGAGCGTTTCCCGGCGTGCACTGTTGGCGACGACGGCCGGTGCGGCGGCCGCAGGGGCCTTGGCGGGGCCGGCCGCGGCGGCGGACCGGCAGGAGGCAGGGGTGAGCCTGCGGTCGCTCCGGGCGGCGGCGGACTACGCCGTGGAGAAGGTCCGCGGCGTCGCGCCGGGCGTGACGGGATTCCCGGTCGGGACCAGGTTCGAGAAGTGGACGTACTCGCGCGGCGGGGACTGGGTGGGCGGCTTCTGGCCCGGCACGCTGTGGATGGCCTGGCTGCACAGCAAGGACGACTCCTTCCGCACGTGGGCGGTCGACTCGGCCCGTGGTCTCGCGCCCCGCCAGTACGACACGAGCACGCACGACCTCGGATTCCTCTTCTCCCCCTCGTGGGTCACCGCCTGGCGACTGACCGGCGACGAGGAGTGGCGGACGGGCGCGGTACGCGCGGCCGGCTCCCTGATACAGCGGTACAACCCGCGCGGGAAGTTCATCCGGGCCTGGGGCGCGCTGGACGACCGCACCAACGCGGGCCGCGTCATCATGGACACGATGATGAACCTCGACCTGCTGGCGTTCGCGAGCCGGCAGACCGGCGACGACCGGTACCTGGACATCGCCGTGGAGCACGCCGAGACCGCGCAGCGGGTGTTCCCCCGCGCGGACGGATCCACCCCGCACGTCTTCGACTTCGATCCGGACACCGGCGCCCCCGTCGGCCCCGGCACGGTGCAGGGGTACAGCCCCGCCTCGTGCTGGTCGCGCGGACAGGCCTGGGGGATCTACGGCTTCACCACGATGTACCGGCGGACGGGGAACACGGAGTTCCGGGACACCGCGCGGAAACTCGCCGACTTCGCCATCGCGGCGCTGACCCCGGACCACGTCCCGGTGTGGGACTACCTCGCGCCGCAGCAGCCGTACGACGTCAAGGACGCCTCCGCCGGGGCCGTCATGGCGTGCGGACTGCTCGACCTGCACGCGGCAACGGGCCGGCACACCTACCGGGAGGTGGCGCTGCGCCTGCTCACCGCGCTGTCGGACACCTGCCTGACGAGGAACTCCGCCCGCGCGGACGCGGTGGTGGCCCGCTGCACCCGCAACCGCCCGGCCGAGGACGGCATCGAGATCTCGCTGCCCTACGCCGACTACTACCTGCTCGAAGGCATCCTCCGCGTGCTCCGGCCCGAGGACGTCGACCGGGCCATCGACCTGTCGCAGCCGAGCTGACGGTGTGACGGCGGCCGTCCGCGCACCGGGCCGCGGTCCAGGGTGTCATCATCGCGAGGATCCCGGGTAGGGCGCTCCACATGCCTCTGCGTGCCGATCTCTCAGCCCCCTGGAAGAGCCCGCAGCCGTTCGCGGGGAGGGCCCGTGGGTGAGACGCTCGCGCTGGCCTCCGCGCTCTGCTTCGGGGTGACCCACTTCGCGAACGGGCTCGTCTCCCGCCGGATCGACGGCATCACCGTGGCCCTCTGGGCCCAGCTCGCCGGGAGCGTGGTCGCGGTGGTGGCGGCCCTGGCGTCCCCCGGTGGCTCGGCGACGGCGGGGGACTACTGGTTCGGGGCGCTCTCGGGCGTCGGGACGGGCGTGGGCGTCGCGTTCCTCTACCGGGCGATGTCCCAGGGGAAGATGAGCGTCGTCGTACCGGTCAGCGACGTGGGCGCCGTCGCCCTGCCGGTCCTGGTGGGCGTGGCCTTCCTGGGCGAACGGCCGGCCGCCGTCGCCTGGATCGGCATCGCGGCGGCCGTGCCCGCGCTCTGGCTCGTCGCGCAGGCGTCGGGACCCGGCCCGGACGGCGGCCGTGCGCCGGTGACCGCGGGCGTGCCGGCCGCGCTGGCCGCGAGCGCCGGCTTCGGGGTGCAGTTCCTGGCGATGGCCCAGGTGGGAGCCGATGGCGGCCTGTGGCCCGTGGTGGTCAGCCGGCTCGCCTCCGTCCTGGTCATCGCCGCGGTGCTGGCCCTGTACCGGTCCCCGCCGACGATGCCCGGACGGCTGACGGCGGTGGCCGCAACGGCCGGCGCGGTCGGGACGGTCGCCATCATCCTGTACCTGGCCGCCACCCGGCACCAGCTGATGGCCGTGGCCACCGTGCTCTCGGCGCTCTACCCGGCCATCCCGGTCCTGCTGGCACTGGTCTTCCTGCACGAGCGGCTGACCCGGTGGCAGGCCGCCGGACTGGTGTGCGCGGCCGCCGCCATCGGGCTCATCGCCCTGCGCTGAACCCGCCGGCCGGCTCAGGCGCCGGTGTACGTCATGACGTGCTTGACCCGCGTGTAGTCCTCCAGACCGTACGCCGACAGGTCCTTGCCGTACCCGGACTGCTTGAAGCCGCCGTGCGGCATCTCGGCTGCCGTGGGCATGTGGCAGTTGATCCAGACGATGCCGGCGTCGATCCGCCGGGCCATGGTCACGGCGCGGCGGTGGTCCCGCGTCCACACCGACGAGGCCAGTCCGTACCGCACGTCGTTGGCCATGCGCAGCGCCTCCTCGTCGTCGGCGGACGCCTGCACGGTGAGGACGGGGCCGAAGATCTCCTCCTGGACCGCCTCGTCGTCCTGGCGCAGACCCGTGACCACCGTGGCCTCGTGGAAGAAGCCCTCGCCCGGCAGCGCCGAACCCCCGGCGACGGTCCGGGCGTGCGCGGGCAGCCGCTCCAGATAGCCCCGCACCCGGTCGCGCTGCGCCGCACTGTTGAGCGGCCCGAAGTAGGCGCCGGTGTCGTCGGGCGGCCCGGGCGTCAACTCCTTCACCTCGGCGGCCAGGTGCTCCACGAACGTGTCGTGCACCGAGGCGTCGACGATGATCCGGCACGCCGACGCGCAGTCCTGCCCGGCGTTGTACAGGCCCGCCTCGGCGATGCCCCGCGCGGCGTGCGCCAGATCCGCGTCGGCCGCGACCAGCACCGGCGCCTTGCCGCCCAGCTCCAGGTGGACGCGCTTGACGTCGGCGGAGGCGGCGGAGGCCACGTCGGTGCCGGCGCGGACGCTGCCGGTGACCGACACCATGGCCGGCCCGGGATGCCGTACCAGCCGGCGCCCGGTCTCCCGGGTGCCGCACACCACGTTGAACACGCCCGGCGGCAGGAACTCGGCCGCCAGCTCGGCCAGCATCAGCGTGGTCAACGGAGTGGTGTCCGACGGTTTGAGCACCACGGTGTTGCCGGCCGCGACGGCGGGCGCGAACTTCCACACCGCCATCATCAGCGGGTAGTTCCAGGGGGTCACCTGGGCGCACACGCCGACCGGTTCCCGGCGTACCGACGAGGTGTGGTCGGGCAGGTACTCGCCCGTGGCCCGGCCCTCCAGCATGCGGGCGGCGCCCGCGAAGAACCGGATCTGGTCCGTCATGGGGCCCATCTCCTCGCCGGTGACGAGGTGCAGCGGCTTGCCCGTGTGGACCGTCTCCGCCGCCGCGAACTCCGAGGCCCGCTCCTCCAGGGCGTCCGCGATCCTCAGCAGGGCGCGTTGCCGCTCGCCCGGCGGGGTGTCCCGCCAGCGTTCGAACGCGTCCCGGGCGGAGCGTACGGCCGCGTCGATGTCGGCCTCTCCGGAGACGGGGGCCGTACCGGCGCGGCGGCCGGTGGCCGGGTTCACCAGGGGGACCGTCTCGTCGGTGCGAGCCGGACACCGGGCTCCGCCGACGAAGTTGTGCAGCGGTTCGCCGGGGTTCACCGGGCCTCCCCCACGGGTGTGAAGTCGCGGGAGGCGATGTACGGCGGCCGCGGCGCGGGCGCGGCGTACGGCGGCCCGAGCGTGTTGTCGACGCTGTTGTAGACGAGGAAGATGTTGGAACGCGGGTACGGCGTGATGTTGCCGTTCGAGCCATGCATGCAGTTGGAGTCGAAGAACGTCGCGGACCCCGGCGGCCCGGTGAACTGATCGATCCCGCCCGCCTGTTCGGCCAGCTCGCGCACCGCGTCCTGCTCGGGCATGCCGACGGTGGGGGAGTGGGTGCGCAGCGAGTTGCGGTGGTGGCCGGGCGGGGTGCGGCCGACGCAGGGCACGAAGGTGCGGTGCGAACCGGGGATGATCAGCAGGCTGCCGTTGTACGGGAAGTTCTCCGTCAGCGCGATCGAGACGCTCAGCGCGCGGGGCCGCGGCATGCCGTCCTCGGCGTGCCAGGTCTCGAAGTCGGAGTGCCAGTAGAAGGGGCCGCCGGCGAAGCCCGGCTTGTAGTTGACCCTGCTCTGGTGCACGTACACCTCGGAGCCGAGGAGCTGGCGGGCCACGTCCGCGAGCCGCGGGTCGGCGGCCAGCCGGGCGAAGACGGGGCTGACACGGTGCACCTCGAAGACGGAGCGGACCTCCTGGGAGGCCTCCTCCACCACGGTGCGCTCGTCGGCGCGCAGGGCGGGGTCCTCGGCCAGGCGCGCGGCCTCCTGCCGCAGGGCGTCCACCTCGTGGGGGCCGAACAGCGGGTGCGGGCTGTGGTGGTGGCCGCGGTCGGCGAAGCCGGTGCACTCGCCGGGCGCGAGCGGTCCGTCCGCGGGGTCGCCCCACACCACGGGGTCGGGCCGGGGCACGCTGGGACCGGGCTCCAGGAGCCGGGTGGGATAGCGGTCAGTGAGCGTGGTGGTCATGGTGTGCCTTTCCGGTGCGCTCGTCGGGCAGTTGGTCGTGGCAGGAGTCGGCGCGGCAGGCGTCGGGTGCGGGCAGGTCCAGGGCGGGGTTGCCGTCGAAGAAGCCGTTCGGCCGCAGGGTGAATCCCGTGGCCACCACCGGCATCGCCGGCCAGTCCTCGGGCCGTACGACGTGGTGTTCGCCGAAGGTGTGCCACAGCACGATGTCGGCGTCGGCCGTGGGCCGGTCGCCCTGCACGTACTCGGGCAGGCCCCCGTCGCCGGGGTGCTGGTTGGGGTAGTCGCCGGAGGCGTACATCTGGGCGGGGTCGTGCGCGGTGACCCAGAGATGGCCGTAGGTGAAGCGGGCCCGGTGCCAGGCCTGGCTGCCGCGCGGCTGCATGGGCAGCAGGCCCGAGGAGGGGACGAGCTTGTAACCGACCGGCTCGCCCAGGCCGTTGCGCCGGTGCGGGTTGACGATGTTCCAGAAGCGGCCGGTGGCGGACCGCGCGGTGCGCTGCTCGGCCTGCCGTTCCGTGGCCAGCAGACGCGGCTCCAGGCGCCAGGCGTTGCCGTACGGGTTGTGCTCGTCCATCGGCAGCGACACCGAGTCGACCTCGTACACCGAGTTGCGCGGTCCGTCGACGGCCATGTCCAGGCGCATGGAGAAGAAGTGCTGGTGGTGGGGGCCGTACAGGCCGGGCGCCACCGCCGTGCCGTACGGCGGGCAGGAGCCGGAGAACGCCCCCGTCGAGATCATGCCGGTGAGCTTGACCTCGAAGCCGATCGTGCCGTCCAGGTAGAGGTACCAGAAGTAGCCGTACTGGTAGTTGCCGAGGACGGCGAAGGAGGAGATGACCAGCCGGCGCTGGCGCCGCGTGACGACCCTGCCGGTGCGGAAGTCGGTGTGCTTCCAGGCGATGTTCATGTCCTCTTCGTGCATGCAGATCGCGTGCGGCAGCGTGACCGGCTCGCCGTCCTGGTCGTGCACCACGGCGTCGAAGTAGTGGATCTCGCCGAGGCAGTCGCAGCCGAGCTCCAGGGCGTTGACCATGAACCCGGCGCCGTACTCGCCCTCGTCGAAGGCGTTCTTGCGGTAGTGGGTGAAACCGGGGTCGCCGTACGGCGTGTACATCTCCGCCAGCGAGGCACGGTGGAGCACCGACCGGACCCGGCCCTGGTCCTCGTAGCCCAGCTGGTGCAGCACGAGGCCCTCGCGGACGGTGAAGCCGAGACGCAGCCGCCACTTCTGCCAGCGGACCGCGTACCCGTCGACGGTGAAGCTCGGCCCCTCGGGCTGGGTGATGTCGATGGGCTTCAGATCGGTGCGCTCCTCGACCACGGGCGGCCAGTTGCCGTCGGCGCCGCGCTCCTGCGGGTCGTAGTTGCCGGACAGCGGGGGCAGCGGCACCACGCCCTCGTCGGTGACGTCCAGGACCTCCACCGAGTCCAGGTCCACGAGGGCCACGAGGTTCTCGACCGGGCGGGCGTAGCCGTTGTCGCGGGGATGGGAACGGACGAAGGTGAGCGCGTAGGACAGCCGCCGTCCCGGCCAGTCGGGGTGGTCACCGGTGTGGCCGGTGGGCCAGGCGTCGACCATGGCGAGGGAGAAGTCGGTGACCCCGCGCCGGCGCATGGCGTCCTGCCAGCACGGGTCCGCGCGGACCGCGGCGTCGCACTGCTCGAACTCCTCCTCGGTGATGGCGGTCTGCACACCCGGCCGCGGCCGCCACCGGGTGACCTCCTCGGTGTCCAGGCACACCACGGCCTCGTAGGTACGGCGGTGCCGCCGGTCGCGCAGGACGACGGACACCTCGCGCGGCGGACGCCGCCCGGTATCGTCGTCCGCCAGGCGTTCCTTGTCCGGTTCCTTGAGCGACATCATCACGAACCGCACGTCGGCCGTGAGTCCGCGCCGGGACCTCAGCAGGGTGGCGGCGCGCCGGATCTCGTCGGCGGTGAGCGGCTCCAGCGGATGCCGCGTCGCCACGGTCGTCGTGGCCGGGGAGACGGTCACAGGGGCCTCCTGGACAGGTGGGCGGTGGGGGTCCGGGGCGGGACGGGGCGCGGCGTGGCCGCCTGGAGCAGGTCGTGCCGCAGGGCCTGCAGGACGAGCGGGCGGCCCGCGTCCAGGTAGAAGTGGTCGCCGGGGAAGCGCCGGTGCCGCACGACGGGGACGCGGGTCAGCTGACCCCAGTCGTCCAGGTGCCGCGGCACGAGCGTCATGTCCTCGGAGCCGGCGTAGACGGCGATCGGCGTCGGCAGCGGCAGACCACCGGGCCGGTGCCGGTAGGTCTCGGCGGCCGTGAAGTCCGCGCGCAGCGCCGGCAGCATCAGGCGCAGCAGCTCCCGCTCCTCGCGGATCTCCGGCGAGGTGCCGCCCAGCCGGATGACCTCGGCCAGGAAGGCGTCGTCCGGCAGGCCGTGGCAGGGGCGGGCGGGCGCGGTGAGGCGGTGCGGGGGCTCGCTGCCCGAGACGACCAGCATCGCCGGCGGCCTGCCCCGGCGCAGCAGCGCGCGGGCGGTCTCGTAGGCGGTGATGGCGCCCAGGCTGTGCCCGAACAGGGCGTACGGCCGGTCGTCGGCCGCCTGCTCCAGGAAGGCGGCCAGCTCGTCGGCACAGTCGCGGGCGAGGGCGGTCACGCTCGTGCGAGGTGGCTCGGCGTAGCGCCCGTCGCGCCCGGGGAGCTCCACGGGGTGCACGGCGACGTCCGGGGCGAGCGCGGCGATCCAGGCCCGGTACGCACCGCTGCCGGCGCCGGCGTGCGGGAAGCAGAACAGTCGGATCCGGGCGTCGGTGGGCGGGTGCCGGGGGTCAGTCATCGCGGTGGTCGCCTTCCCTTGCGTGCGCGGCGCTCTTGACGAGGTCCCGGACGGTGGGCGAGGCCAGGAAGTGCTCCAGGCGGACGTCCAGGCCGTGTTCGGCGCGGACCCGGGAGACGAACCGGGCCGCGTGCAGCGAACTGCCGCCCGCGGCGAAGAAGTCGTCACCCGGGTCCAGCCGGTCCTGGCCGAGCAGCCGGCCCGCGAGCGCGGCGAGGGTGTCCTCCAGGGCGTCCGGCCGGCCGCCGTCGGCCACCGTGCCCCGCGGCTCGGGCCGCAGGGGCGGCAGCGCGGCGTAGTCGGTCTTGCCGTTGCCGGTGACGGGCAGCGCGGGCAGGAAGCCGTAGGCCGCGGGGAGCATGTAGGCGGGCAGGGTGCGGCGCAGGTGCCGGGTCAGCCCGTCCGGGTCCGGCGGTTCGCCGCCGGCGGCGACGACATGGGCCTCGACCCGGTCCCCGACGGCCCGGACGGCCGCCGCGCGGACACCGGGGTGCCGTTCCAGGGCGTGCTGGATCTCCCCGAGTTCGATCCGGTGGCCGCGGATCTTCACCTGGCGGTCGGTCCGGCCGAGGAAGTGCAGGACGCCGTCCCGGTCCATGCGGACGAGGTCGCCGGTGCGGTACATGCGTGCGCCGGGCCGGCCGGCGAAGGGGTCGGGCAGGAAGCGCCGCGCGGTCAGGCCGGGACGCCGGCGGTAGCCGCGGGCCACGCCGGCCCCGCCGACGTACAGCTCGCCGGTCCGGCCGGGCGGCACCACCTCGCCGTGCTCGTCCAGCACGTGCACGCCGACGTTGGCCAGCGGGACCCCGATCGGCACCGGCGCGTCACCGGCCCCGGCGTCGCAGCGCCAGGACGTGACGTCGATCGTGCACTCGCTGGGGCCGTAGAAGTTGTGCAGCTGCGCCGCCAGGCCCAGCGCGTGGAACCGTTCGACCAGCCGCGGCGGCAGGGTCTCGCCGCCGCAGAAGACGTAGCGCAGGCCGGTCACGTCGGCCGGCGCCGGGTCGTCCTCGTCCAGCAGCACGTCCAGCAGCGAGGGAACGCAGGCCAGCACGGTGGTGCCGGTGTCCCGCATGAGGGTGAGCATCCGGTGCGGGTCGCGCAGCGCCCCCGGCGGGGGGACGACGAGCGTGGCGCCGGAGACGAGCGGGGCGAAGATCTCCCACACGGAGATGTCGAAGCCGAGGGAGGTGTGGTGCAGGACCGCGTCCGAGGGGTGCAGCGGGAAGGCGGCCGCGTCCCAGTACAGCCGGTTGGTGAGATTGCGGTGCTCGACCTCGACCCCTTTGGGGGTGCCGGTGGAACCGGACGTGTAGAGCACGTACACGAGCGAGTCGGGGGCCGCCGGCCGCTTCTCGCCGCGGGGCTCCGCCGGGTCGCGGGCCAGGTCCCGCACGGTGGTCACCGGGGTGCCGAGCGGCGGCAGCCGGTCGAGCAGCCGGGGATCGCCCAGGACGAGGGCGGCCTCAGCGTCCTCGGCCAGGAAGGCGGTGCGCTCCGGTGGGTGGGCGGGATCGAGCGGCAGGTAGGCGGCACCCGCCTTGAGCACGCCGAGGATGGCCGTCACCGCCCCGGGGCCGTGCTCCATGTACAGCCCGACGAGGTCGCCGGCACCGATGCCGCGGCGGCGCAGCGCCCCGGCCAGGTGCTCGGCGTCCGCGTCGAGCCGCGCGTAGGTGAGCTCGCCGTCGGCGCTGCGCACGGCGACCGCGTCGGGGTGGCGGGCCGCCGCCAGCTCCACCAGCTCGTGCACGCACCGGCCGGCCGGGTAGCGCACCTCGGTGTCGCGCACGCTCGCCGGTTCCCGCAGCCGGGCCAGCCGGCGCGGGGCGGTCACCCGGCGGTGACGGGGCTCCGCCGCGGCGGGCGAGGGGAGCGGGCCGTCCGGGTGCGCGTACGGTCCCCAGCGTGCCGTTTCCGTCAGCAGGCGGCGGTGGCAGGCGGCGACGGGGCTCCCGTCGTACAGGCCGAACGTGCCGTGGACGTGCACGGCATGGCGCACGCAGTCCTTCACCAGCGCGGTGACCGCGGCGGTCAGCGCCAGCGCGTCGGCCAGCACCCGCCCGGACCGCTCGGGCGACAACTGCTCGCCCTCGGCGCCGAGTTCGCGCAGCCGAGCGTCGTTCGCCAGCCGCAGCCCCTCCAGCCGGGCGCGCTGCGCGGCGAGCGGGAACGCGACGGCCTGGTAGGAGCCGATCGGGCGGCCGAACTGGAGCCGCCGGCGGGCCCGTTCGACGGCCTTGCCGAGCGCGGCACGGGCCAGGCCCAGCAGATGGGCGTTGCGCAGCAGCACACAGCCCGCCCACAGCGGACCGGCGGGCACGCCGCTCAGGCCGGGGTGCGCGGTGCCGGGCGGGTCCGTGGCCACGGCCAGGAGCGGGTCGCCCGGGGTGGGGTGGGGTGTCGCCGCGGCCGGCCGTCGACCGGTCACGGTGTCCGGCGCGCCGGGGGCCGGGAGCAGCACGAGGTCCGGCTGCTCCTGGGTGAACAGGGCCGGTTCGGGGTGGCCGTCGTACCCGGTGCGCGGTCCGTCCGGTCCGGTGGTGTCCCGGCGGGGGCGCGGTACGGCCACCCCCACGCCGCACGCCCCCGTGCGCACCTCCCGCGCCAGTTCGGGTGCCGTGCGGGTGAGCAGCGGAAGCGCCATCAGGGTGTCCAGCGGGTCGCTCGGGCCCTGGGCGAGGCCCAGTTGCTCGGCGAGGCCGGCGGCGTCGGCGGCCGTCAGGCCCAGGCCGCCGTCGTCGACCGGCAGCAAGGCGGTGTTCCAGCCGTCCCGGGCGAGCGAGCGGCGCACGTCGGCGACGCGGGCCGGGTCGCAGGAGTCGAGGGTGGCGGCGAAGTCCTGGAGCAGCTGCTGCTGCCAGGCACTGTGTCGAGGCATGTCAGACGTGCTCCTCCCAGGGGTCGCCACCGTCCAGCAGGTCGGTGACCACGGTCGACAACTGCATTTCCGAGGTGCCGGCGGCGAGCGTCAGGCCGGGTGCCTCGCGGACCGCCACCATGAGGTCCGGGAAGGCGGGAGACCCCTGCGGACCGAGCAGGTCCCACGCCAGCCAGGCGACCTGCTGGGCGAGTTCGCTGCTCCACCACTTGGCAGCGGCGGCGGCGGAGGCGCCGAGCCGCCCGTCCGCGAGGTCGGCCACGGCCTGCCAGCCCAGCAGGCGTGCCGCGGTCACCTCGGCGTCCAGCCGCGGAAGTTCGCCGGCGCCGCTCGTACGGGCCGGTCCGGCGCGCGTCTCCAGGGCGCGGGTGAGCTGGTCCAGCCAGCGGCGGGCCCGCCCGGCGAAGCAGATGCCGGTGCGCTCCAGCCCGAGGGCCTGGGTGAGCATCGACCATCCCGCGCCCGGTGAACCGATCAGCGCCTCGTCGTCCACCTCGGCACCGTCCAGGTGGACCGTGAAGAACCGCTCCGGGTTGACCGTCGCCAACGCCTCGACACGCACCGCGGGATGGTCCAGGGGCACGACGAACAGGGCGGTGGCCGCGTAGGCGTTGTCACCGCCGTCGGCGACCCGTGCCGCGCAGATGCCGTAGCGGGCGTCCGCCGTCGTGGCGTTCCAGGTCTTGGCGCCGGTCAACCGCCAGCCGTCCGTGGTGCGTTCGGCTCGGGTGGCCATGCCGCCGAGGTCGCTGCCGGCGTCCGGTTCCGTGTACAGCACGGAGAAGACGACGCGGCCCGCGGCCATCTCCGGGCAGTGGCGGCGGCGCTGCCGCTCGGTGCCGAACGACAGGAGCGTGGCGCCGGCGTTGTCGATGGTGTTCACGCGTGCGCTGTCGGGGACCCCGTGCAGGGCGAGTTCCTCGGCCACCACGGCGGTGGCGGTCACGTCGGCGCCGCGACCGCCGTACTCGGGCGGCCAGTGCGGGGCGAGCAGACCCCGGCCGCCCAGCTCCCGATAGGTCAGCCGGGGGAGCGGACACTCCTCGTGCGGCGGAGTTCTCCAAATGCCGTTCAGTTCTTCGCGTAATTCCGGTGCTGCCAGCAGCTGCCGTACTTCAACGCGTAAATCGGAGTTCTCTACAGGGGCGAGTGAACCGGACACGAATAATTCCCACTCGTTCGACGGTCCTGTCGGCAGTCCTGCCATTTCCCAGTGTGAGGACAGCGACAGAGCTTCTGTCAAGGGCCCTGCAGCAAGGGGCTCAGGAGGTCGCGACCCGGTAGTTCCCCGCACACAGGATTCAAACCCGCGACTTTGCGTCGCCTTTTTCGGGGCGGCCCGATCCGGTGAAAGGAACGCCTTCACACAACCTTCAGATCATGCCTGTCCGTGCAGGTCACCACCCTCTCGGGGGACGGCCGACCGGCAATTAACGGCACCATTCGCGAGCGATTCCCGGGTGGTCCGTTGACGTCCGCGCCTGGATTTCCCTACGTTGACCGAACACGGCACTGCTTCCCTGACCGGGGCAATACGCCGCTCGCTTTCCGCGTGCCTTCCTGAGCAGACCCCGGTCCCCCTCCCCCCTTCCCAGGAGCAGCCATGAGGCGTTCTCCTGCCCTCTACGACGACCCGCACCCGCGGCAGCGCGCCCCCACGGACGACCCGCCCCCGGAGCCCGCCCGGCCACCGGACCTGGCGGCCCTGCGCGACACGTACGTCGACGACGAGACCGGCGTCCTGCGCCGGGTGCTCACGCACCGCCCGGGCGCCGAACTGAGCCGGCTCGGCCCCGGCAACTGTCACGATCTGCTCTTCGACGACGTGCCCTGGGTGCAGCGCGCCCAGGCGGAACACGACGCCTTCACCGGGCTGTTGCGCCGCAACGGGGTCGAGGTGGTGGAGCTGGAGGCGGTCCTGGCCGCCGCCCTGGCGCACCCCGAGGCCGGCCGGCGGACGGTGCGGGCGCTCGTGGCCGCCCAGCGGCTCGGGCCGCCCGTGGCCGCGGCGGTGGACGCCATGTGCCACGCGGTGCCGGTCCGCGAACGGGCCGGGCTGCTGCTCGCGGGCATCACCGTGCGGGAACTCGCCGCCGAACACCCGCGTGCGGTCGCGTCCTCGCTGGACACCCTGACCCGTTCCCCCGACGCGTTCGTGCTGCCGCCGCTGGTGAACGCCCTCTTCGTGCGGGACAGCAGCAGTTGGCTGGGCCCCTGCCACATCGCCCACCGCATGGCCGGCGCGGCCCGCCGGGCGGAAGGCCTGCTGCTGGGTGCGGCCGCCCGCGCCGCCGGAGCACGGCCGCTGGCCGTCCACGGCCCCGCCGAGCCCGTGGAGGGCGGCGACGTCCTGCTCGCGGGACCCGGCTGCGTCCTCGTCGGTGTCGG
Organism: Streptomyces sp. NPDC046881; assembly: GCF_040645015.1. Classification (NCBI taxonomy): domain Bacteria; kingdom Bacillati; phylum Actinomycetota; class Actinomycetes; order Kitasatosporales; family Streptomycetaceae; genus Streptomyces; species Streptomyces sp. NPDC046881. The sequence goes on from NZ_JBEYXJ010000052.1 coordinate 13,903, forward strand.
CGAACGCACCACACCCGCCGCGGCGGAGCAGTTGGCCCGCGCGCTGCTCACCTCCGGACGGGCCCGGCACGTGTTCGCCGTCCTGCTGCCGCGGGCCCGCCAGTGCATGCACCTCGACACGGTGCTGACCATGGTCGACGGGGACACCTTCCTGGCCAGCGATCCCCATCTGCGGGCGTGCCGCTGGTTCGCGCTGCGGCTCGACCGGGACGGCGCGGTCGTGGCCGCGAGCGTCGACGACCCCCTGCCCCGCCTGGCGAGATCCCTCGGCCTGCCCGCGCTCCGACTGATCACGGCGGGCGGCGACCGCACCGGTGTCGCCGCGCAGCGGGAGCAGTGGAGCGACGCCGCCAACGTGCTGGCGATCCGCCCGCGCACGGTCATCGCCTACGACCGCAACGTCGTCGCCAACGAGCAGTTGAGCGCCGCCGGCATCGAGGTGCTGACGACACCCAGCGCCGAACTGGTCCGGGGCAGGGGCGGCCCGCACTGCCTGTCCTGCCCCCTGGTCCGCGACCCCCTGCCCACCTGACCCGTCACTCCCTCCCGTACCTCCCCATCCCGTCATCCCGTCCTTCCCGCTCTCCCGTTCCCAGGAGGAACACATGACGACGTACGACCATCGCACCCGCACCCTCGCCGACGCGGCCGAGCAGCAGAAGGACCAGGTCAGGTCCGTCTACCGGCAAGTCGCCGAGGAGTACGACGAGCGCATCCCCGGACTCGGCCCGTGCGACGAGCTGTTCACCACGACCGAGCACCGCTTCCTGCTGGAGAAGATCCGAACCGGCGAACGGGTCCTGGACATCGGCTGCGGCACCGGCCGCTTCACCGTGCCCATGGCCGAACTGGGCGCCCAGGTCAGCGGACTCGACCTGTCGGGAGCGATGCTGGAGGTGGCGGCGGGCAAGCTCCGCGACCGGGGCCTGACCGCGGACCTGCGCGAGGGCGACATGGCGCACATGCCGTTCCCGGACGGCTCCTTCGACACCGTCACCAGCATGCTCGCCCTGATGCACCTGCCCCTGGAGGACCGGCCCGCGGTCTTCGCCGAGGTGCGCCGCGTGCTGCGGCCCGGCGGCCGGATGCTGCTCGGGGTGAAGAACGCCCTGTTCGAGGAGATGTTCACCGGTGACCGGTTCGCCTCGGTCGACGTCACGGACGTCGCCGGCAAGCAGCTGATGTTCACCCGGACCCGCAGCGGCGAGGACTACCACGCGCCCTGGTACAGCTTCAGCCCGCAGGACCTCACGGCGCTGTTCGCCGGGGCCGGGATGACGGTCACCCGGATCCGCGGCAACTCGCCCCTCGCGGCCTGGCTGGCGGACGAGGTCCTGCAGGACGCCTCCGTACGCTCCTTCGTCGACCGGATCGAGCGGTTCCTCGGCGAGATCCCGCCCTTCAACCACTTCGGCTACCACCTGCTCGTGGAGGCGGTGAAACCGGCGGTCTGACACCCCTTCAGCCGAGCACGGCCCACCGCAGGGCTCGGATGGTTGCCCGCCTCTCCCGCTCCCGCTGGTCAGGCGCGGTTTCCCGGGCGCGGAGTCGACGGGCGACGGGAAACCCGTCGACTCCGGCCGGCCGCGGCGCCACCGTGATGGTCGTCAACACCAGGTACGACCTGCCACGGAGCAGGAGAACCGCAAGGGGGAACCATGCGCAAGACGATGCGTGCCGGCGCCGCGTTCGCGACCGCCGCGGCGGCGGTACTGACGATGAGCGGCGCGGCCCACGCCAAGCCGGCGGCCGACCCGTGGGCCGGCTGCCCCGACGGGGCGGTGTGCGTGTACCCGCAGAACCAGAACCCGGCCCAGTCGCCGAGCCTGGTCTTCTACAGCTACGGGCCGCACAACCTCAGCAACCAGGTCGGCCGGCACTGGGTCCTCAACAACCAGTACGGCGGCGCGACGGCGAGCCTGTGCACGGGCTACAACGGCGTCGGCTGCGGCACGCCCATCGCCGAGGGGACGGGCGTGTACGCCGACCTCACGCCGATCAACTCCATCACCCTGAACCGGCCGTAGGCGGGACGGCCCGCGGGTCCACGACCCTCGGCCCGCCGCACCCCACCGACGGCCGGCCGAGGGGTCGGCACGGGGGAGGCTTCCGGAACCGCGACCGCGGTTCCGGAAGCGTTTTTCGGCCACTGCACACACATGGCTGGGCCACCTGTCACACCCCGGCAGTAGCCTGGGCTCCCGCCGTCTCACGGCCTGGGCACGCTTGCCATGGGGGACGCCTTGGGGGAGCCGCAACACGGAGCCGACACCGGCAACCGGAACGAGAACGACGGGGACCGGACGGTGCCGACCACACCGTCCTTCCCCGCACAGCTACGACGACTGAGGCAGCAGCGCGGTCTGTCCCTGGCCGACCTGGCCAGACAGACCCACTACAGCAAGGGGTATCTCAGCAAGATCGAGACCGGCGCGAAACGCGCGACCGTCGACGTGGCCCGCCGCTGCGACCAGATCCTGCGCGCCGACGGAGCGTTGCTGCGCCTGGTCGTACCGCCGCGCAGGGCGGAACCGGCCGACGGCAACGATGTCACCGGCCCCGCCTGCCCCTACCCGGGCCTGTCGGCGTTCACCCCGCAGGACGCCGGCCGTTTCTTCGGCCGGGAGCGGGCCACGGCCGCCCTCGTGGAGCGGGTGTTCGACCGAGTCGGCAAGGGACCGCTGCTGCTCGTCGCCCCCTCGGGTGCGGGCAAGTCCTCGCTGCTCAACGCCGGTCTGGTGCCCTCCCTGCGGCGGCCCGGCGGCTTCCCGATGGCCGGTGCCGACCGCTGGCCCGTCGTCACCCTCACGCCCACCGCGCACCCGGTGGACGAGCTGCTGGAACGCACCGCCAAGGTGCTCGGCGGCGACCTGGACCTCACCGCGGCCCGGCTGGGCGAGCGGCCCGAGGCCCTCCTGGCCGCCGTCCGGACCCGCGCGGACGCCACCCCCGCCGGGCGCCGGCCACCACCACCGCCCCGGCTCGTCCTGCTCGTCGACCAGTTCGAGGAACTGTTCACCCTCTGCGCCGACGACACCGAACGACGCACCTTCGCCCGCGTGTTGTGCACGCTGGCCGCACCGCCGCCGTCACCCGGCCACGACCCCGCGGTGGTCGTCCTCGGCGTACGCGCCGACTTCTCCGGCCGATGTCTCGACCTGCCCGAACTCGCCCCCGTCTTCACCGACGGCCTCTACGTCCTGCCCCCGATGACCACCGCGGAGCTGGTCGAGTCCATCACCCGCCCCGCCGAACTCGCCGGCGTCACCCTCGAACCCGGCCTGGTCCCGCTGCTGCTGCGGGACGCCGGACTGACCGGCGAACCCGGCGCCCACGGCGTCCCCTCGGGTGCGCTGCCCCTGGTCTCCCACGCCCTGCTGGCCACCTGGCGCCACCGCGAGGCGGGCACGCTCACCGTCGCCGGGTACGAGAGCACCGGCGGCATCCAGGGAGCCGTGGCACGCACCGCCGAGGACGCGTTCGCCCGGCTGTACCCCGCCGAACAGCAGACCATCCGGCGCATCCTGTCCCGGCTGGTGCACGTCTCCGACGGGGCCGGCGCCACCCGGCGCCGGGTCGGCCGTACCGCCCTGATGACCCAGCTGGCCGACGCCGAGGGCGCCGACACCGCGCTCGACGTGTTCGTCCGCGCCCGGCTCCTCACCGTCGACAGCGACAGCGTGGAGATCACGCACGAGGCCCTGCTGCACAGCTGGCCGCGGCTGCGGGAGTGGATCGGCGCCGACCGGGCCGGCCTGCTCGTCCGCCAGCGACTCGCCCACGCGGCGGCCGCATGGGAACGCGAGGGCCGCGACCCGTCGGCGCTCTACCGCGGCACACGCCTGGACACCGTACGCGCCTGGGCGGCGGAGACCGACGGCCTCGGCCCGCTGGGCCCCGTCGAGGAGGCGTTCCTGCACGCCAGCCGGGCGGAGGAGCAGGCCGGGCAGCGCCGGACACGGCGTCAGACCCGGCTGCGGCAGGCCCTGGTGGCCACCCTCGTCGTGCTGCTCGGCTGCGCCCTGGCCGCCGGCGGCATCGCCTACCGGCAACGCACCGACGCGCTCGCCCAGGAACGCCTCGCCCGCTCCCAGGCCCTCGCCGTCCGGTCCACCCTGCTGGCCGGCGGCCGCCCCGAGGCGTCCATGCTGCTCGCCGCCGAGGCCTACCGCACCGAACCCACCGCCACGACCCGCGGAGCCCTGCTGAGCACCCAGGCCGAGCCCTTCACGGCCCGGCTCGGCGGCCACCGCGGACCGGTCAACGCGGTGGCCTTCGCGCCGGGCGGCCGGCTGCTGGCCACCGGCAGCTCGGACGGCACGGTCCGGCTGTGGCGCCTGACCGACCACCGGACGAGCGCGACCCTCACCGTCCCCGGCCGGATCCGCTCGCTCGCCTTCGGCCCGGACGGCCGTACCCTCGCGGTCACGGCGACCGACGGGCCGGTACGGCTGTGGTCCCCGGGCCGCTCGACTCGCGCCGTCGTGCTGCCCGGCACCCGGGCGGCCCGCGCGGTCGCCTTCGCCCCGCGCGGCCGCACCCTCGCCGTCGCCGCCGCCGACGGAACCGTCCAGCTCTGGGACACGGCCGGCACCCCCCGGCGGACGGCCCGCCTCACCGGCCACTCCGGCGAGGTCGACGCGCTCGCCTTCGCCCCGGACGGCCGCACGCTCGCCTCGGCCGGCACGGACCGGACCGTACGGCTGTGGGACGCCGGCCGGGCCCGGTCACGGGCCGTCCTGCGCGGCCACACCGACGGCGTGCTCGGCCTGGCCTTCGCCCCCGACGGCCGCGGCCTGGCCAGCGGGGGAGTGGACCGGACGGTCCGGCTGTGGGACGTCGACGCCCGCCGCGTGACGGCGACGCTCACCGGGCACAGCGACGACGTCAACGCCGTCGCCTACACCCCCGACGGCACCACCGTCGTCAGCGCCGGCGGGGACGGCACGACCAGACTGTGGGACGTCCGCGGCGGACGACTCGTCACCACCCTCACCGGACACACCGACTACGTGATGTCCGTGGCGGTCGACACCACCGGCACACTGCTCGCCACCGGCGGCTTCGACCAGTCCGTGGTCCTGTGGGACCTGCGCGGCCGGACCCTGGCCGCCCGCCCGTTCACCCCGGTCTCCGCCGTCGCCTACCGCCCGGACGGGCGGCTGCTGGCCACCGCGGACGCCGACCACACCGTACGGCTGTGGGACCCGGACCCGGCCCGGCGGCGCGGGACGCCCACGACCCTGACGGGCGGCAGCGGCAGCGTCACCACCGTGGCGTTCGCCCCCGACGGCCGCACCCTGGCCGCGGCCGGCTCCGACGGCACGGTGATGCTGTGGGACCCGGCGGCCCGCCGCCCCCGCGCCGTGCTGCACGGCCATCAGGGGGCCGTCTTCGCGGTGGCGTTCGCGCCGGACGGCCGCACGCTCGCCTCCGCCGGCGCCGACCGCACCGTACGCCTCTGGGACGTCCCCGGCCACCGCCCGCTCGCCGTCCTCACCGGCCACACCGACTACGTCAACGGCGTCGCCTTCAGCCCCGACGGGCAGACCCTGGCCTCCGCCGGCGACGACCTGACGGTACGGCTGTGGGACCTGCGCACCCGCCGGCGGCCGGTCACGCTGACCGGCCACACCGGCGCCGTCCGCGGTGTCGCCTTCGGCCCCGACGGCCGCACCCTTGCCAGTTCGGGAAACGACGGCACCGTACGGCTGTGGGACGTGGCCCGGCACCGGCTCCTCGGCTCGCTGACGGGCCACACCGGTTCGGTACGCGGCCTGGCCTTCTCACCCGACGGCCGGCTCCTCGCCAGCAGCGGCAACGACCGTACGGTACGGCTGTGGGACGTGCCCGGACGGCGGCTGTGGGCCACGCTCTCCGGGCACACCGACGCCGTGTGGGGCGTGGCCTTCGCACCCGACGGGCGGACGGTGGCCAGCAGCGGCACCGACGGCACGGTACGGCTGTGGAACCTGGACACCGGGACACGGCTGGCGGAGATCTGCCGCCTGGACCGGGAGACGGACCCGGCGACGCGCCGCGCCCTGCTCCCCGGCGAGCCCGCCCCCGGCGCCTCCGCCTGCCCGCGGCCCTGAGCAACCGCCCTGCTCGGACGGGGTTTCCCCAGCGTTTCCCGTTGCCCGTCGCAGGAGGCCCGCGCGGGCTCCTCGACCGGCCCACCGCACCCCCGGAACGCTGGGGGCCGCACACCCGCTCACGACCAGAACACGAAACGGGGGTACCGGCATGCTGCGGCGAACCGGCGCCATCGGCACACTCATCGCCCTGCTGACAACTCTCCTCCTCACCTCCTCGGCGACCGCCGCCGACCGGCACCCCGGGCCGGCGCGTGCCGCGGACAGCGGCTGCCGCGCCCTCGCCCCGGGCGCGACCGCCGCGGCCGAACGGGCCGTCGACGCCGCCTGCGCCCAGGTGGCGGCGGGCGTCTGGTACACCTGGGGCGGGGGCCACGGCGCGCAGCCCGGGCCCACCCACGGCCAGGTGGACCCGACCGACCCGGCCAGCGAACACGACCCCGAACGCGTCGGCTTCGACTGCTCGGGCCTGGTCCGCTACGCCTACGCCCAGGCCACCGGCGCGGACCTGCTCGACGGCGACGCGAGCGCCCAGTACTACACCCACCGCACCGCCGCCCGCTTCACCGCGGGCGACGGCCTCACCCCGCTCCTCCCCGGCGACCTGCTCGCCTACGGCACCTCGGCCGACCTGCACCACATCGCCCTCTACCTGGGCGCCGGCAAGATGGTGGAGGCCCGGCAGTCCGGGACCAAGCTGATGGTCAGTGACGTCCGCCTCGGCGGCGACTACTTCGGTGCCGTCCGTGTCGACACCGGCATCGTCGCGGGCCCCGTCCTCCGCACCTGGGGCACCGGCGTCTGGACCAAGGCCCAGCCCTCGACCAGGGCCGCCCGCGTCTACGCCTTCCCCGGCCCCACGACGATCCGGGTCGCCTGCCAGAAGCACGCCGAACCCGTCACCGCCGAGGGCTACACCAACGACGCCTGGTCCTACCTCCCCGACTACCACGCCTGGGTCACCAACATCTACATCCAGGGCCCGGCCTGGCTGGACGGCGTACCGACCTGCACCACCCGAGCCGGTCTCAGGCGCTCGTGAGGACCACGAGCTGCCGGGTGGCCCGGGTCATCGCGACGTAGCGGTCCACCGCGCCCTCGACGCCGTCCCCGAACTCCTCCGGGTCGACGAGGACGACCAGGTCGAATTCGAGGCCCTTCGCCAGCTCGGGGGACAGGGAGCGGACGCGGGAGGTCGACCGGAACGCGGGATCGCCGATCACGCAGGCGATCCCGTCGGTGTGCTCGGCGAGCCAGGTGTCGAGGACCGGGCGCAGGTCGGACACCGGGCCGTGGACGACGGGGATGCCGGTGCTGCGGATGGAGGTCGGCACGTTGGCGTCCGGGAGCACCGCCCGGATGACCGGCTCGGCCTCCGTCATGATCTCCTCCGGCGTCCGGTAGTTGACGCTCAGGGAGGCCATGGCGATCCGGTCGAACCCGACCCGTTCCAGCCGCTCCCGCCACGACTCGGTGAAGCCGTGCCTGGCCTGGGCGCGGTCCCCGACGATGGTGAAGCTGCGGGACGGGCACCGCAGCAGCAGCATCTGCCACTCGGCGTCGGTCAGTTCCTGCGCCTCGTCCACGACGACGTGCGCGAAGGGACCGGCGAGCAGGTCCGGGTCCACGGTGGCCAGCTCGCTCTCGTCGACCAGGCTGACCTTGGCGTCCTCGCCGCGCAGCATCCTCACCAGGCCCTCGCCGTCGTCCCCGTCGGCCCCGGAGTCGGCCACGGCCGCGACCAGGTTGTCGACGACCTGTGCCATCCGCTCGCGCTGGGCGGCCAGCACGGCCTGGTGCCGGCGCTTGCGCCGGGCCGTCTCCGGGTCGCCGAGCCGCTGGCGCGCCGCGTCCAGGATCGGCAGGTCGGACACCGTCCAGGCCTGGGCGTCCGCGCGCTGGAGCAGCCGGACCTCGTCGCGGCTCAGCCAGGGAGCGCACATCAGCAGGTAGGCGGGTACCGTCCACAGGTCGCCGACCAGGTCGGCCGCCTCCAGCAGCGGCCACGCCCGGTGGAACGCCGTGACGAGTTCCCTGTTCTGCCGCAGCGACCTGCGCAGCAGCTCGGGCGGGGCGTCGCCGTCGTGCTTGTCCACCAGGAGGGTGAGCAGCTCCTCCCAGACCTGGTGGCGCGCCTCGTTGTGCGGGGTGCCGGGTTCGGCCGCTTCGAAGGCCACGGCCCAGTCGTCGGGGCCGAGCGGGATGTCGGACCAGTGGGTGGTGACCGTCATCCCCTCGGTGGGCGGCTCCTCGTAGAACCTGACGGCCTTCTCGACCGCCTTGACCATGTCCGCGGACGACTTCAGGCGGGCCACCTCCGGATCGGTCTCGACGGCCGCGTCGGCGCCCTCGGTGACGAGGTCCCGCAGGGTGCAGGTCTGCACGCCCTCCTCCCCGAGGCTGGGCAGGACGTCGGAGACGTAGGCCAGGTACGGCCGGTGCGGGCCGACGAACAGGACACCGCCCCGGCGGTGACCGAGCCGGGGGTCGGCGTGCAGGAGGTAGGCGGAGCGGTGCAGGGCGACGACCGTCTTCCCCGTACCCGGGCCGCCGTCGACGACGAGGGCGCCGCGGGACCCCGCCCGGATGATGGCGTCCTGGTCGGCCTGGATGGTGCCGAGCACGTCCCGCATCCGCGGTGAGCGGTTGCCGCCCAGGCTGGCGATGAAGGCGGACTGGTCGTCCAGCGCGGCATGGCCGACCAGCCCGTCGGAGGTGAAGACCTCGTCCCAGTAGTCGCTGATCCGGCCGTCGCTCCAGCGGTACCTGCGGCGGCTGACCAGGCCCATCGGGTTGGCGTGGGTGGCCCCGAAGAACGGCTCGGCGGCGGGCGTGCGCCAGTCCACCAGCAGCCGGCGGCCCGCGCTGTCCGTGAGGCCGAGCCGTCCGACGTACACGGGCTCGGGGCCGTCCGCGCCGACCATGCGGCCGAGGCACAGGTCCAGGCCGAAGCGGCGCAGTGTGCGCAGGCGGCCGGTCAGCCGGTGGATCTCCGCGTCCCGGTCCATCGCCTGCCGGCCCATGCCGCCGGGCGCCCTGCGCTCGGCGTCGAGCCGCTCGGTCAGCTCGGCGATGGACTCCTCGAGGCACTGCGCGATGGCCGCGAAGTGCCTCTCGTCGTCGGCGATCAGCGTCGGGTCGGCCTTCGCGGCGAGCCGCTCGGGAAGGGCGAAAGCGCTGGTGCTCAGGCCGGTGGTCAAGGGGCGGCTCGGCTCTCCGCCCAGGCGGTCGGACGCTTCGGCGTCTCCGCGCGGAGCGTTCGTGGACAGATGGGTGTGCATGTGGTGAATACCCCGTTTCCGGCAGCTTCCTGGCCTCGGCCGGCAATTCTGCGGCACGACGGGGGCCTTGCCGCAAGCCCCCCGGTGCGCTATAAGTTGAGAGTGGCGAGGAGTGGGTGACTCCTTGCCTTTGCTTTTTCCGGCGAGGTGCCGGACCTGCCGGTGTGGGCGATTCTGTAGACGTGTGGGGTCTGCGAGGTGCCCGGCTGCCGGCGGCCTACGCCGCCTCCGGCCGCCGTGCGCTGCGCGTGACCCTGGTCGCGGCGGCCGGCTTCTACGCTTTCCGCTACGGCCTGGGCCGCCCGGTGGCGGCCACCTACGCGCTGTTCACCGTGGTGGCCCTGGGCGGACTGTCCAGGATCCCCGGCACCGGCCGGCAGCGCGCGGCGTTCATGGCGCGCCTGCTGCCGGTGTGCTGGGCGCTGGTGGCCGTCGGCACCTGTCTGTCGGTGCGGACGTGGAGCGCGGTCGCCGGGATGCTGGTGATCGGCTTCGCGCTGGCCTTCTCCGCCGTCGGCGGACCGCGCTGGGCGGGGGCGGCACCGGGCCTGCAACTCCTCTACATCCTGCCGTCCTTCCCGCCGTACGATCCGGCCTCGCTCGCCGACCGGCTGATCGGAACGACCACGGGCGTGGTCCTGTTCGTCGTCGCCGAGGCGCTGCTCTTCCGTGAGCCGGCTCCCGTGCCCTACCGCGAGCGGGCCGCCCGTGCCGCACTGGTCGCCGAGCGGTGGGCGGCGCGGCTCGCGACCGCCCCCGCCGCCCTGACCGACGCGGACCTCCGGGAGGCGCAGGAGGCGAGCCAGGGGCTACGGCCGCTCAACGTGCCGGAGGCGGAGCGGCCGGCGGGGCCCGGGGTGCGGGACCGCGCCCTCACCCACACCGGCCTGGCCGTCCGCACCCTGATCGGCAGGCTGGTGCAGCTGCCCGCCGTACGCGGGAACGACACGGCACCCGACGTGACCGCCGTCCTGCGGAGCGTGGCCCGGCTGGCCGGGGCGACCGCGGCCTGTCTGCGGGCGGACGCGTCCCCCGCGGCCGGGCAGCAGGAGCTGGTCGAGGCCCGCGCCCGCCTGTCCGCCGTCTCCGCCGGGCCGCCGTCCGCCGGGGGCCGTCTTGCGCCCGCCGTGCTGCGCTGCCACGCCGCCGTGCTGGAGGCCGCCGACGCGGCGCTGGCGATGGGTGCGGCGGCCGATCTGGCGGTGCGGGGCCGCCACGCCACGGTGGAGCTGCCGCCCGGCCGCTTCTGGTACGCCACGATCCGGACGCCGCTGCTGTGGTGGCACCGGGCGCGCGGCCACGCCGGACGCCGGTCGGTGTTCTTCCAGAACGCGGTGCGCATGGCCCTGGCCCTGACGGCCGTCCGGCTGGTGGCCGGGGTGGACACGCTGCCGCACGGCTTCTGGGCGATGCTGGCGACGCTCACCCTGACCCGGACCACCCTGGGCGAGACCTGGAGCACCATCCGGCTGGCGCTCGCGGGCACCCTGGCCGGGGCCCTGTTCAGCGCCGGCGTCCTGATCCTGGTCGGGGCCGACACCACCGTGTACGCCGTGCTGCTGCCGGTGTGGATGCTGGGCGCCTTCACGGTGGGCCCGGTCCGGGGCGTCGGGTGGGCGCAGGGGCTGTTCACCGTGCTCGTCGCGTTCGTCTTCGCCCAGCTGGCGCAGCCGACGTGGCGGCTGGCGGAGGTCAGGATGCTGGACGTGCTGGTCGGCAGCGTGATCGGCGCCGTCTTCGGAGTGCTGGCCTGGCCCCGGGGCGCCCATGACGAGCTGCGCCACGCGGCGGCGGACCTTCTGCGCAGGGCCGCGGAGATCGTGGTGGCGACCAGCGCCTCGGTGGCGGGCGGTGCGGCGGCGTCCGTGCCGTCGGGCGTGCCGCGGCACCGCTCGCTGGAACGGGCCGTCGTCCTCGCCGAGTCGGCCTACGCCCAGCTGCAGAGCGAACCGACGCCCTTCGGCGGCCGGGGGCGCGGCCCGCAGCCACCCGCGGTGGACTGGCAGGCCACTCTGATCGCCGGGCATCACACCCTGTGGGGGTCCACCCGGCTGCTGGAGCCGCCGGGCACCCCGCTCGGTGCGCCGGCCGCCGAGTCGGCAGGCGTGCTGGGGGAGCGGGTGGCGGGGCGGATGCTGCTGGTCTCGGCGGCACTGGACCCGGGAGACGACACCCCGGCCACGACGACAGTGCTGATCGACCCGGTCCTCGCCGGTTTCACCGACGAGCCGCCCGGCGCCCCGCGGCGCTACTACGCCACCGAGGCCTGGCTGAACTCCCTCATGACCGACCTGACCCGGATCGCCCGCCCGCCGGACCGCCCGAACGACAGGCCCTAGACGCCGGGCTGCTGGTCCAGGAGCTTCCTGACCAGGACCGCCTGGGCCTCGATCGTGGTGTTCTCGAACAGGTCGGGCACGGGGATCACGATGCCGAACTCCTGCTGGAGCCGCAGGCCGAGGCGCATGAGGCCGAGGGAGTAGCCGCCCAGGGTGAAGAAGCTGACGTTGGCCGGCGGGTCGGGTCGTCGCAGGAAGGCCGACCAGACGTCGGCGATCTTCTCCTCTTCGGGACCCCGAGGTGCTCGGGGCGGGGGGCCGGTCTCGGGGGCGTCGGCGTCGGCCGTCATGGTGTCCCTCCTCGAACGCTCCGCCGCCGGGCTGCCCCGGCGGTGACGGGCAGCTCGTCGAGCGGTACTCCGCCGCCGGTGGCGGCGATGGTCAGGACTTTGGTGAGGGCGTCGGCGAGGAGCCGCACGGTGTCCGGGCGGAAGGTGCCGGCCTGTCCGGCGAGGTATCCGTGCAGGCCCTGACCGGGTGTCTCGGTGAGTTCGGTCAGCAGGTCCATCTCGCCGGGCGCCGGGGGCGGTTCGAGTACCTCGACGGTGGTGTCCCCGGCCAGCCGCCGCGGGGCGAGCAGCGGCACACGCAGGGCGAACATGGCAGGCCCGAGGCGCGCGTCGTCCCGGTCCCGCCGCCAGGCGGCCTCGCGCACCATGCGCTCGTAGGGCAACTCCTGGTGGTCGTAGGCCTCCAGGCAGGTCAGCCGGACACGGCGGAGCAGTTCGAGCAGAGTGGGATTGCCGGACGCGTCCACGCGGATGGGCAGCGTGTTCACGAACAGGCCGACGGTCCTGCTGAGTTCCTCGCGGGAGCGGCCGGCCACCGGAACGGTGAGGACGAAGTCCTGCTGACCGCTGAAGCGGGCCAGGGTGGCGGCGTACGCGGTGAGCAGCAGCATGAACAGGCTCGCGCCGTGCCGGCGGGCGGTCTCGGTGAGCGCGACGGTGGTGGCCGGACCGAGCCGTACGGGTGCCGTCGGCGTGGGTCCGGCCACGGGCGGGGCGGGATCGGCGGGCAGCCGGAGCGGGGACGCGCCGTCCAGTTGCCGGCACCAGTAGGTGAGGTGTTCGCGGGCCGCTGCCGAGGTCAGCCACTCCCGGTGCCAGACGGCGAAGTCCGCGTACTGCAGCGGTGGTTCGGGCAGACCGGGGGCGTGGCCGGCGGCCAGCCGGGGGTAGGCCTCGGCGAGTTCGGAGGTCATCAGGCGCATCGACCAGCCGTCGCTGACGATGTGGTGGACGGCCAGACCGAGTACGTGGTCCTCCGGGCCCAGCCGGGTGAGGGACGCCCGCAGCAGCGGCCCCCGTGACAGGTCGAACGGGCGGGCGGCGAACGTGCGGAAGTCCTTCTGGACCCGGTCGTACGGGGTGTCCGTGCCGTCGAGGTCGCACAGGGCGAGGTCGACCGGCTCCGCCTGCTGGATCACCTGGCTCAGCTCGCCGGAGGGGTCCATCCGGAACACGGTCCGCAACGCTTCGTGCCGCTCGACCAGGAGGTCCAGACAGCGGCGGAGCGCGCCGGGATCGACGGGGCCGCGGATGCGGACCATGCCGGCGATGACGTACGGCGAGGCGTCCCGGAGCATGTGATGGATCAGCCACATCCACTCCTGGCCGGGCGAGGCAGGCAGGACGTACAGATCTCGGGGCATCCGGTTCCTCTGCGCTGGGACACGACCGCACGGGATACGACGGCTCCTCCACCATTGTGATCGGCCGGCGGCGCTCTCCCAGTCGGGAACCTCCCTGACAGCGGTGCCGCGTTCGGCGTTCTCCCGACTCGTCGCCCGCCGCGTCCCGGCGGACCATGGCGGCTGATCGGACCGTGTCCGCCGACCCTCCGTGACGACCAGGGGCCCGCATGCCAGATCGCCACTTCGCCGCGCCGCCGCCCGCCCTCCCGGCCGTCACCGCCCGGAAGCCGGAACAGCCGCCCCCGTGGGGCCGGGCGTCCCGGGTGACGGGCCCGGGCGTGTGGGACGGTCTGACCGGGGCCGCCCGGCGGTACGGCGTGACGGCCGGCCAGGCGGTCGTGGCCGCCTTCGGCGAAGTGGTCCGCACCTGGAGCACCACGGAGCGCTTCGCCTTCACCCACGTCCGCGTGGGCGAAGGCGGCGTCGCACAGCGGGAGAGGGACGGCGACGGGCGTCCCTTCGCCGAGCTGGCCGGGCGGCCGAGCACCGGCGCTCCCGGGGACGCGGACTCCGCCGGGCCCGGCGACCGGTCGTCCCCCGTGGTCCTCGCCACCGCGCTGCACCGGCCACGACCGGGGGAGTCGGGTGCGCCGGCCGTGACGCCGCCCCCGTGGCCGGAGAGCCTGCTGCACGTGGAGGTCACCCGCGACGAACGCGGTGCCGTGGCGGCGGTGTGGCAGTGGCCCGCGGACCGCTGCCCCGCCGGCATGGCCGAGGCGATGGCGGACGCCTTCCGGCTGCTGCTGGAGCGGCTGAGCGCGAACGGCCCGGAATGGACGTCGGACAACCTGCGGCTCGTACCCGAGGAACAACTCGCCGTGCGGGCACGCGTCAACGCCACCCGGACCCCGCTGCCGGAGGGTCTGCTGCACACCCCCGTCGTCGAGCAGGCCCGGCTGCGCCCGGACGCCCCCGCCGTGATCACCACGGGCCGTACGCTCGGCTACGGCGAGCTGAACAGCCGGATGAACCAGGTGGGGCGGCGCCTGCGCGAACTGGGCGCCCGGCCCGGCCGCCTCGTGGCCGTGGTGCTGGACAAGGGCTGGGAGCAGATCGTCGCCCTGCACGGCGTCCTCGCCTCCGGTGCCGCCTACGTACCGATCGACCCGGCCGTGCCCGCCGAACGGCTTCGCCGGCTGCTCGACCGGGCACAGGCCGGGCTGGTGCTGACCGACAGCCGGACCGACGCGCGGGTCACCTGGCCGGACGGCGTCCGGCGGCTCCGCGTCGACACCGACGTCGACACGGTCGACGACGGCCCGCTGGAGCCGGTGCAGCGGCAGACCGACCTCGCCTACGTCATCTTCACCTCCGGTTCCACGGGCACGCCCAAGGGCGTCATGGTCGACCACCGCGGCGCGCTCAACGCCCTGCACGACGTCAACCGGCGCGTCGGCATGGGCCCCGACGACCGGTGCCTGGCCCTGTCGGGCATCTGGTTCGACCTGTCGGTGTACGACACCTTCGGCGTGACCGCCGCGGGCGGGGCGGTCGTGGTACCGGATCCCTCGCCCTACCCCGATCCGGGGCACTGGGCGAAGCTGGCGGACGCGGCGGGTGTGACGTTCGTGCTGGCCGTGTCCGCGCTGCTGGAGATGCTGGCCGCACACCTGGAGAGCAGCGGCGAGCGGGAGCGGATCGGACGGCTGCGCACGGTCGTCCAGGCCGGAGACGTCCTGCCCGTCACGCTGCCCGGCCGGCTGCGCGCCCTGAACCCGCGGATACGGGTGTTCAACGGCGGCGGGCCCGCCGAGAGTTGCGTGCTGTCGGTGATCCACGCCGTCGGCCGGGTGGACCCCGCCGCCACGAGCGTCCCGCTCGGCCGGCCCATGGCCAACCAGCGCTACCACGTCCTGGACGAACGGCTCCGGCCGTGCCCCGTCTGGGTCCCCGGGGAGATCCACATCGCCTCGGAGGTGGGCCTCGCCCAGGGGTACTGGCGGGACGAGGCACGCACCGCCGCGCACTTCCGCCCGGTACCCGGCCTCGGCGAACGCGTCTACGCCTCCGGGGACATGGCCCGCTACCTGCCCGACGGGACCCTGGAGATCCTGGGGCGCAAGGACTTCCAGGTGAAGATCCAGGGGGTCCGCATCGAACTCGGCGAGATCGAGACGGCGTTGGCCGAACACCCCGCGGTGGCCTCGGCCGTGGTCGTGGCCGACCGCTCGGTGCCCGACCTCCCGCTGCTGCGGGCCTTCGTCGTGGCGGCGGGTCAGGGCCCGGCGGCGGAGCCCGACGAACTGCGCGCCTTCCTCGCCCGCACGCTCCCCTCGTCACTCGTCCCCGCCGACGTCACGTTCCTGGAGCGGCTGCCGCTGAACGCCAACGGCAAGGTCGACCGGCTCGCCCTCACCGGCCCTCCGGTCGGGTGAGGCGGCCGTCCGGGTCGCGGACCAGGGACGACAGCAGGGCCGTGTAGCGGTCGAGGATGCCCTCGGCGGTCGCGCGGTCGAACAGGTCCGCGTCGTAGACGAGGGTGAGGCGGGCCGTGTCCCCCTGGTCGACGGCCTGCACCGTGAGGTCCCGCTTGGCCCGTGCGGCGCGGTGGGCCGCCGGCGCGGACAGGGGTGTCAGGCGCAGTCCGGCGAACTCCACGGGTCGTCCCGCGCCCTCCCGTTCGAAGACCACCATCGTCTGCAGGAGCGGGTGCCGGTTCTCCGCCCGCCCCTGCGTGACCGCCTCCACCACCTCGGTGAAGGGCACCTCCCGGTCGTCGTACGCCTCCAGGCACCGGGCGCGGACCTGGCGGAGCAGGGTGCGGAAGGCGGGCGTGCCGGACAGGTCGCAGCGTACGGCGACGGTGTTGAAGAAGCAGCCGAGCACGTCCTCCAGGTCCGGATGGCCGCGGCCGGCCGTCGGCATCGAGACGGTGATGTCGTCCTGCCCGGAGGCGTCGCGCAGGAGGATCTGGAACACGGCCAGCAGGACCATCACCTCGGTGGCCTGCTCCTGGCGGGCGAGTTCGCGCAGCAGCCGCCACAGGTCCGGGCCGACGGTCGCACCCACGGCGCCGCCCCGGCCGGTCGGCCGCGGCGGCCTGGGCCGGTCGGCCGGCAGCCGGATCTCGGCGGGCATGCCGGTCAGCCGGCGCACGGCGCGGTGCAGGTCCGCCGCGACCGTGCCGGCGCCCTGCCCGGACCGCTGCCACACCGCGAAGTCCGCGTACTGCAGCCGGGGCGGGGCGGCGGCCGGCAGGCCGTGCAGGCGTCGCTCGTAGGCCTCGACGAACCGGGCGAGGAGCAGCCCGGTGGACTGCTCGTCGGTCAGGATGTGGTGCAGGACCAGGCTCAGCACGTGCACGTCGTCCGCCGTCCGCAGCAGGACGGCCCGGAACAGCGGCCCCTTGGCCAGGTCGTACGGCCGTGCGGCCTCCTCGGCGAGGCGGGCGGCGACCGCGGCCTCGGTGTCCCCGGCGCCCCTGAGGTCGCTGAACTCCACCTCCGCACCGGGGTCGTCGTGGACGAGCTGGTACGGCACCCCGTCCGTCTCGCCGAACGTGGTCCGCAGGATCTCGTGCCGCGACACGACGTCCCGGAACGCGGCCCGCAGCACCTCGGGACGCAGGTCGCCGTCGAGCCGTACCTTCAGCGGGACCAGGTACGCGGCGCCGCTGGGATCGGACCGGTGCCGGTGCCACATGTGTTCCTGCGACCAGGACAGCGGCAGCGGTCCCGCGCCCGGGGCACGCGGCGGGATGCGGGGGGTGGTCCGCCGGGCGCCCGCCCGCTCCCGCTCGGCGAGCCGGCGCTCCAACTGGGCCCGCTGAGCGGGCGAAAGATCCGCCAGCCGCTGGGCGAGCGCCGTCCGCCGGGGCGTGTCCGCTGTCATCGCGACCTCCGAAGTCCGCTCACACGCTGCTGTCCTGGGGGGATACGCGGCCGGATGACCGTGGGGTCAGCCGATCGTCCGGGACGCGGCCGAGGCCCGCCCGGGGCGGGTCCTGCGCAGGTCCCGCACGACGTTGACGCGCTTGAGCCAGCGGTCCGTACCGTTGTAGCGCGGGTGGAACGGCCGCCGCCCGTGGACGGCGTTGCGGTTGTCGACGAACGCGATGTCCCCGGGCGCGAGCGGGAGGTCGCGCAGGTTCGCGTCCAGGTTCGCGATCAGCCAGGCGAGGGCGCGGGCCGCCTCCTCGTCGCCGGGCGCCACGGAGGTGAAGTCCCGGTCGACACGCACCACGGACGCCTCCGGGGGGCCGCTGATCAGGGCGACCGGCGGCGGAGTACGCCGGGCCCGCGTCACATCGGCGAGCGCGTCGGACACATCGGCGGGGTCCGCGCCCTGCCCGGGAACGTCGACGTGCGCGTTGTCCGGGACCACGTGGAACCGCCGCTGGCGCAGCACCTCGACGATCCCCTCGGGCGCCGTACCCAGATCGGGCACGGCCAGTGTCGTCGGGGTCAGCTCGGCGTTGCGCAGGCAGAGCAGCCCGACCCAGTCGGCCCGGTACGGGGAGAAGGCGTCCTCCGTGTGCCAGCTCAGCTCGCTGTGGCTGCTGGCACTGATCAGGCTGTGCTCCATCCCCTCGGTCGGCACGACATCGCCGACCATCCGCCCGTCCTGCTGGGTCCGCCAGGCGATCGTCTCCCCCAGCAGGGCGCTGAAGAGCATGAGCAGGAACGCGTACGGCCGGCTGGACGGGGTGTCCGCCGCCTGCCAGCCGGCCGGGGTCGGCCCCAGCGCCTCGGCGTCCACCTGGTTGCCGGCGATCACCGTGGCCGCCCGGTCGCTGTCCCGGCCGGCGGCGTGCAGGGCGTACCGGGCCCGCCGGGGCAGGGCGTGGGCCAGGACGCCCATCTCGGCGAGGAAACGCGGATCGTCGACCCGGCCGTACTCCTGCACGCACTGGTGCGCCAGGTCGAGGGCCTGTTTGGCCTCGGTGTCGGTGAGGACGCACCGGTGGACGAAACCGTCGTCGGCCGGGTCGGCCACCGCGGGCCCGGGGGGAGGACTGGCATGGGGGATCGGCATCAGAGGTCTCCACAGAAGGGTGGGGCCGGCCGGGTGCGGGTGCGGCGGCCGTTCAGCTGTCGGCGGGAGCGGCGAGCACGGTCCGGGAGGCGAAGTTGCGGTAGCCGGCGCGGTCGAACGCGGCCGCCATGGGACGGTTCACCAGATCGGTGTCCGCCGTGATCCGGCGGGCGCCCGCGTCCAGCAGGATGCGGGTGGTCTGCGCCAGCAGCTCGTCCACGTACCCGCGGCCGCGCAGGGAGGGGACCACACCGAGGTAACCGACCACGAAACTCTGGTCGTTGCGGGACGGGACGAGCAGACCGGCGAGTGTTCCGTCCGGGGTGTGGGCCAGCCGCCACCAGCTTCGGTCGCCGGGCATGTCCCGGTAGCCCGCCAGGTCGTCCCGGGCCGCCTTCGCGATGCCGTGCCGGGTGACCGCGCGCCGGGTCGTGGTGTCGAGGCTCTGCTCGGCCACCTCCTGGAAGGCGGCGAGGAACACCTCGTCGTCGGGTTCCGGGCGGAACACCAGCCGCTCGGGGGCCGCGGGCGGCTCGTCGTCGGCCGTCCACTCGTAGCGCAGCCTGCGCAGGACGTCCGTCAGGCCGGCCGCGGCGGCGGCCCCGATGCGCCAGTCGAGCGCGGCCGCCGTCCGTGCCGGGGGCCCGTCGGTGCGGGAGAAGAGGTGGAACTCGGGCAGACGGGGCATGCCATGGGCGCGGAACCGCTGGTGTGCCGAGGTGATCAGATGGGTGGCGAGCGCCTGGCGGTCCCCGACCGACTCGTGCACGTACAGGCAGTCCAGCGCCAGGGGGTGGGTGCCGTCCGGCAGCCCCCACCACACCGCGCGGGCCAGGAGCTTCCCGCCGTCCTCCGCGATCCAGGTCCACTCCGGCCGGTAGTGGCCGCTCTTCAGCCCGTCTTCGAGCTGGTCGGGGCCGACCCAGTCGATCGGTTCGCTCACGGTGCAGTCGAGAGCACGTGCCGCTTCGCTCGCGGAAAGGGCGCGTACCAGCATGCTTTTCTCCAGGATGGTGCTAGTCGGGGCAGTGCGGGTCACTCGTCGGTCAGTTCGGCCAGAAGGGAGTCGAGTTCCGACGCGTCCAGGGCGGCGGCCTGCAGGGTGAGGATCTGCTCCGCCAGCTCGGCGACGGTCGGCGCCTCGAAGAACCCACGCAGCGAGACGTCCACCGCGAACTCCGTCCGCATCCGTGTCACGAGCTGCGTGGCCAGCAGGGAGTGGCCGCCGAGGGCGAAGAAGTCGTCGTGCACGCCGATGTCGTCCCGGTCGAGCAGCTCGGCGCAGACGGCGGCGATCCGCGCCTCCATCGGGGTGCGCGGGGGCTCGGCCGGGGAGGCCGGGGCGT
The DNA here is from genome assembly GCF_040645015.1 of Streptomyces sp. NPDC046881. Classification (NCBI taxonomy): domain Bacteria; kingdom Bacillati; phylum Actinomycetota; class Actinomycetes; order Kitasatosporales; family Streptomycetaceae; genus Streptomyces; species Streptomyces sp. NPDC046881. The sequence continues at coordinate 33,634 of NZ_JBEYXJ010000052.1, forward strand.
CGTGGCGCGGTGCGGGCAGCGCGGCCCGGTCCACCTTGCCGTTGGCGGTCAGGGGCAGCTCGTCGAGGACGACGACGGCGGAGGGCACCATGTAGGCGGGCAGCCGGTCCCGGACGAAGGCGCGAAGCTCCGCCGGGTCGGCCGGAGCACCGCCGGCGTGCGCGGCCCGCGCGGCGTAGCCCACGAGCCGCTTGTCGCCCGGCCGGTCCTCGCGGACCACGGCCACGGCGGCGGACACCGCCGGGTGGTCGGCCAACGCGGCCTCCACCTCGCCGAGTTCGATCCGGAAGCCGCGCAGTTTCACCTGGTTGTCGACGCGGCCGACGAAGTCGAGGCTGCCGTCGGGCCGGTGGCGGGCGAGATCACCGGTGCGGTACATGCGCGCTCCCGCAGTCGCGCTGAACGGGTCGGGGACGAAGCGGGCGGCGGTGCGCGCCGGGTCGTGCAGATAGCCGCGGGCGAGCCCCGCCCCGCCGAGGTACAGCTCGCCGGGCACCCCCGCCGGCACGGGCCGCAGATGGCGGTCGAGGAGGTAGACGCGGGTGTTGTCCAGGGGTCTGCCGATCGGCAGACCGGAGCCGCCCCCGGTGTCCCCGGGGTCCCGGCCCGCCACGAGGTGCACGGTGGACGTGCAGGTCACCTCGGTCAGGCCGTAGACGTGGAGCAGCGGGACCCCGAGGTCGCGCCAGGCCGCCAGCCGGTCCGCGAGCACCCGCTCGCCGCCCATCGCGACCAGCCGCAGCGAGGGCGGCAGGCTCCGGCGGCTCGCGGCGAGGTCGTCCACCCAGGTGTGCCAGTAGGCCGTGGTCAGTTCCAGGCAGGTGATGCGGTGGGTCTCCACGAACCGGGTGAGGTCCGTCCCGGAGGCGAGGAGGGGCCGGCCGGGCATCACCACGGTCGCTCCCGCGACCAGCGCCGGGAACACCTCTTCCAGCAGGACGTCGAAGCCGATCGAGGCCAGTTGCAGGAAGCGGTCGTCGCCGGTCAGTCGTAAACCTTCGACCATGGCGCGAGTGTAGTTGGCCAGTGCGCCGTGCGTGACGGCGACTCCTTTGGGGATCCCGGTGCTGCCGGACGTGTAGAACACACAGGCCAGGCCCTGCGGGTCGGCCGGGGGAAGGGTCCGGGGCGGGGCGGGCCGGCCGTCCGGCCACGCGCCCAGGATCCGCAGGGACGTTCCGGCCACCACGCCGTCGAGCGCCCGGGCCGAGGGAGCGTCGGCGAGGACCAGCCGGGCCCGGGCGTGGGCGAGGACACCGCGCATCCGGGCCGGCGGATACCCCGGGTCCAGGGGCAGGAACGCACCGCCCGCCTTGAGCACGGCCAGCATGGCCACCACCAGCTCCGCGGTGGGCTCGGTGACCAGGGCCACGACGGACTCCGGACCGACCCCCTCCGCGGCGAGACGCAGGGCGAGCTCCCCGGCCTGTGCGTCGAGGGCGGCGTAGTCGAGGCGGCGGGTGCCGTCCTCGACGGCGACGAGCGCGGGCGTGCGCCGGGCTCGTTCGGCGATCTGCTCGTGCACGCTGCTGGCGGGCAGCGCCCGGTCGGTGTCGTTCCACTCCCTCAGCACGCGCCGGCGCTCGGCGGCGTCCAGCAGGTCCACGCCGGACAGCGGCCGCAGCGGATCCGCGCTCACCTGCTCCAGCACCCGGCGGTAGCACCGGGCGAAGCCGGCCACGGTCGACTCGTCGAACAGGTTCGCGTCGAACTCGAAGCGCGCCGACAGCCGGTCGCCGTCCTGGGTCAGGGTGCACACCAGATCGGTGAGCGGGGCCACACCCCGGTCGGTGACCAGCGGGGCGATCCGCAGGCCGCCCAGGTCGAGCGTGGGCACGGGCGCGTCCTGGAAGGTGAACATGGCCTGGAAGACCGGGGTGCGGGTCAGGTCCCGCTCGCCCGACACCGCCTCCACCACGCGTTCGAACGGCACGTCCTGATGGCCGAGCGCGCCCAGCAGCCCGGTCCGCACGGCACCGAGCAGCTCGGCGAAGGAGGGATCACCCGACAGGTCGGCGCGGAGGGCGAGTGTGTTGACGAAGCAGCCCACCAGCTCTTCCAGCTCGATCCGCGAGCGGCCGGCGACGGGCGTGCCGACGACCACGTCGTCCTGGCCGGCCAGCTTGCCCAGCGTGAGCTGGAAGGCGGCGAGGGCGACGGTGAACAGGGTGACGTCGCGCTCCGCCGCCAGCTTGCGCAGGGCGGTGGTGAGCGGGGCGTCCAGCTCGGTGGTGAACCGCCCGTACCGCGGCGGCCCGCCGGCGCCGCGCGGACGGTCCGTCGGCAGGTCGAGCGTCGTCAGGTCCGCCAGCCGCGCACGCCAGAAGTCCAGTTGCCCGTCGAACGCGCCCGCGTCCCACTGGGCGTGCTGCCAGGCGGCGTAGTCGGCGTACCGCAGCGGCGGGGCGGGCGGTTCCGCCGGGTCCGGGGCGGGAGCGGCGTAGTACATGGCCAGCTCGCCCAGCAGCAGGTCGACGGACCAGCCGTCGACGGCGATGTGGTGCATCGTCGCCACCAGGGCGTGGTCCTCGTCGCCGAGCCGGACCAGCAGCCAGCGCGCCGGGACGTCCCGCGCCAGGTCGAAGACCCGCTCCGACTCGGTGTCCACCAGATCGCGCAGCGCCTGTTCCCGTGCCCCGTCGCCGGGCAGCTCCGACAGGTCCACCAGGTGCAGGTCCGCCCGCGTCAGCTCGCGCACGCGGGGGACCGGCCGGTCCCCGGACAGGGGGTACACGGTGCGCAGCACGTCATGGCGCACCATCACCCGGGTGACGGCCCGCCGCAGCGCCTCGTGGTCGAGGGGGCCGGACAGCCGGACGGACACGGGGACGTTGTAGACGGGCCGGTCCGGCGCCAGGTGCTCGGCGAACCACATGCGCTGCTGGGCGAAGGACAGCACCGGCGCCGTCCCGTCGCCCACGGGCACGATCGGCGGCAGCGGGCGGGGCGGGGAGGTCCCGTCCCCCGTGCCGGGAACGCGGGGCTCCGGCCGGTACGTCATGACGCGTGTCCGCCCGCCGCGGCGGCCGGCCGCTCCGCCCCCGCCGCACGCCACCACACCGGGGCCTCCGGGCGCCCCGGCACCGGCCGCGGTGGTCCCGGGGGTCCCGAGGGCCCCATGGCTCCCGTCGGTGCCGGGAGGCCTCCGTGCACGCCGCACGCCACAGTCCGCAAGGTCATGGACCGACTCTGGCAGGGCGTCACCGGCCCGCCAATCGGGAGTTCTCCTGACTGGCCCGGCCCGCACCCGGGCCGGAAGCTGCTCGGTGACCGGTCGGACGAGGGAGGGCTGCGGCGCGTGCGGCACACCCGGCTCCAGGCGTGGCAAGCCCGGTTCCACGGGCGCGCCCGCCCCGGCGAACGCGACTTCCGGCGGCTGTGGGCCGGCGACGCCGTCTCCCAACTCGGTTCCCAGATCACCCTGTTCGCACTGCCCTACACGGCCGTGTCCGTGCTGCACGCCCCGGGGGACCAACTCGGCCTCCTCCAGGCCCTGTACACGCTCCCGTTCCTGCTGGTGCCGCTGCCCGCCGGGCTGTGGCTGGACCACCGGCCGCTGCGCGGGGTACTGATCACCGTCAACGTCGTCTGCGCCCTGCTGGTGCTGTCCGTGCCGCTGGCCGCCGCGGCCGGCACCCTCGGCCTCGCCCAGCTCCACCTGGTCGCGGCCCTCGGCGGCGCGGCCACCGTGACCTCGGAGATCGCGATGTTCGCGCTGCTCCCCAGGCTCGTCGCCGCCGAACGACTGGCCTCGGCCAACAGCAGGCTCAACGCCGGTCTCGCGGTCGCCGTCACCTCGGGGCCCGGCATCGCGGTCTGGCTCACCACCCGGTTCGGCGCACCGAACGCCCTGCTGGCCGACTGCCTGACCTACCTGTTCTGTGCCGTCGCGCTCGGCCGGATCACCCACCGCCAGCGGTCCCGCCCGATACAGCGGCCCGGCGGCCGGCTGCGCCGGGAACTCATCGCCGGGCTGCGCGTCGTCCTCGGCTATCCGCCGCTGCGCCGCATCGCCGTCCACGCCGCGCTGTTCCACGCCTGCGCCCAGGCGGTCAACGTCGCCCTCGTCGTCCACCTGGTCCGCGACCAGCGCCTGGGCGGCCTCTATGGCCTGGTGCTGGTCTGCGGCGGGCTCGGCGGGACGGCCGGCACGCTCCTCGCCCCGCTGCTGATCCGGCGGCTCGGCCACGGCCGGGCGGCGCTGGCCGCGGCCGCGGTCGCGGCGCCGGCCTTCTGGCTCGTGCCGGCGGCGGCCGGCAGCCGCGCCACCGTGGTGGCGCTGTGCTCGGCGGGTCTGTTCGCCGGTTCGGCGGGCGCCGGGGCGCTGAGCGTGGTGAGTACGACCGTCCGGCACCTGGCCAGCCCGCCCGCGCTGCACGCCCGGGTGAGCGCCGCCTTCCGGCTGGTCACGTTCGCCCTGGTCCCCCTCGGCGCGCTGACGGGCGGCCTGCTGGTGGACGGCGTCGGCGCCCGCGCCACCCTGTGGGCGGTCCCGGCCGTGATGGTGGCCGCCCTGCTGCCCCTGCTGACCGTTCCCGTGCGGACCCTGCACCACGTCGAGCGCCAGGACCACCGCGCCGAACCCGGCCTCGTGGCACCGGGGTAAGGGAATGTCCCGACTGTTCCCGCGCCCGGGCGCGCCAAGACCCTGGTCCCATGAACTCGTTGCGGCTCTGGTACAGGAGCGAGGAGGTCCGGATGTGGCTGCTGTGCCTGCCGCCCGGAGGCGGCGGCGCGCACCAGTTCCGGAGCTGGTCCGACCGTCTTCCGCCGGCCCTGGGCGTCGCCGCCGTGGAACTGCCCGGGCACGGTGCCCGGTCCGCCGAGCCCCCGCTCACCGACCTCGACGCGCTCTGCGCGCAACTCGCCGCCGACGTCCTGCCGTTGCTGGGCCGGCCCGTGCTGCTCTACGGCCACAGCATGGGCGCGGTCATCGCCCACGACCTCGCCCAGGTGCTGCGCGTCCAGCGCGGCTGGCGGCCCGCCGCGCTGGTCGCCGCCGCCGGCGACCCGCCGGACCGGCCGCTGCCCGCCGGCCTGGACACCGTGTCCGACGAGGACCTGACCGGCCTGCTGCGGGCCTGGGGCGGTGCCACCGCCGAACTCCTCGACGACCCGCGGTACCTCGCCGAGACGCTGCCCCTGGTCCGCGCCGACCTCGCCCTGGTCGCCGGACGCACCCCGCGCGACCAGCCGCCGCTCGACTGTCCCGTCCACGTCTACCTCGGCGCGCGGGACACCACCGTCGACGCGGGCCCGGCCGTCGAGGGCTGGGCCGGCCGCACCACGGGGGGCCACACCGTGCGGACCTTCCCCGGCGGCCACTTCTTTCCCCAGCAGTCGCAGGACGAGTTGCTCACCGCCCTGGTCGAGGACGCCGACGCGGCCGTGGGCGGCCGGCTGCTCGCGGCAGAAGGAGTGGCACATGGCTGACCCCCGCAGCACCACGGAAGACCCCAGGGAGCGCGCGGACGCCCTCTCGGCCGAGCGCCGCGCCCTGCTCACCCTGGAACTGGCCCGGCGCCGGGCCGCGGCCAACCGCCCGGTACGCCGCCCCCGTCCGGGCCCCGAGGCGCGCTTCCCGCTCTCCTACGCCCAGGAACGGCTGTGGTTCCTCGACCAGGCGGACCCGGGGACCACCGCGTACGTCATGCCGGGCGGGATGCGGCTGCGCGGCCCGCTGGACACGGCGGCCCTGGGCCGGGCGCTCACCGAGCTCGTGCGCCGCCACGAGGCCCTGCGGACCACGTTCCCGGCCGAGGGCGGCAAGCCCGAGCAGCGCATCGGACCGCCCCGCCCGGTGCCCCTGCCCGTCACCGACCTCGGCGCGGCCGCCCCCGGGGACCAGGAGGCCGCCGTCGCCGAGTGCTGCCGCGCCGAGGCCGCCCGGTCCTTCGACCTCACCCGCGACCTGATGCTGCGCACCCGGCTGCTGCGCCTGGCCGACGACGACCACGTACTGCTGCTGAGCCTGCACCACATCGCCGCCGACGGCTGGACACTGGATGTGCTCCAGCACGAGATCGGGGTGCTGTACGACGCCTTCCGGCACGGCACCGCGCACGGGCTGCCCGAACTGGACGTCCAGTACGCCGACTACGCCGTCTGGCAGCGCGCCTGGCTCGACCAGGGTCTGCTGGAGGAACAGCTCGCCTACTGGCGGGAACGGCTGACGGACGTGCCCGTGCTGGAGCTGCCCGCCGACCTGCCCGGTGCCGCGGAGCGGACCTGGCGGGGCGCGTCGGTGCCGTTCACCGTGCCCGCCCGGCTGTGGCGCCGGGTGGGCGAGCTGGCCGGGCGGACGGGCGTCACCCCCTACATGGTCCTCGTCGCCGCGTTCGCCGTCGTCCTGTCCCGGTGGAGCGGACAGCGGGACCTGGTGATCGGCTCGCCCGTGGCGGGCCGCAGCCACCCCGAACTGGAACGGCTCGCCGGGTTCTTCGTCAACACGCTGCCGCTGCGCGTGGACCTCTTCGGTACCCCGTCCTTCGCCACACTGCTCGAACAGGTGCGGGTGACCTGCACCGACGCCTACGCCCACCAGGAAGTGCCGTTCGGTAAACTGGTCCAGGCGCTCGCCCCGGACCGCTCCCAGGGCCCGGTCCCCCTGGTCCAGGTGATGCTGGCGCTGCGGGACACACCGGCCGAGGACGTGGCGCTCGACGGCATCGAGGCCGAACAGCTCGACGTGGTGCTCACCGGGCGGTCCAGCAAGTTCGACCTCGTCCTCGACCTCGTCGCGGCCCGGGACGGACGGCTGAGCGGCCGCGTGGAGTTCAGCACCGACCTGTTCGTGGACGCCACGGCCGAGGCCGTCGGACAGGCCTTCGTGCAGCTGCTGACGGCGGCCACCCGGGACCCCGAACTGCCCGTGGACCGGCTGCCGCTGCTCTCCCCGGAGGAACGCGACCGCATCCTGTACGAGCTGTCCGGCGACGGTGACGCGAGCGCCGCCGACACCGCCGGCTGCCTGCACCCCCTCATCGACCGCACGGCAGCACAGCACCCGGACGCCCCCGCGGTGCTGTGCGGCGAGGTCACCCTCACCTACCGGGAGCTCGTCGAACGCGCCAACGCGCTCGCCCACGCACTGCGCGGCCTCGGCGCCGGCCCGGAACAGCTGGTGGGCGTCTGCCTGCCGAAGTCCGCGGACATGGTCGTCGCCCTGCTCGCCATCCTGAAGGCGGGCGCCGGCTACATGCCGCTCGACCCCCGCTACCCGCGCCGGCGCGTCCAGCTGATGGTCCGCGACTCGCGCGTGCCCGTCGTCGTCACCGACGCCGCCGTCACCGCGAGCGGCCTGCTCGACGCGCCCGCCGACGGCACCGGCCCCCGGCTGGTCCTGATCGAGGAGTCCACCGGGCGGCGCTCCGATCCGCCGGCCGACCTCGCCGCCGAACGCACCCTCGCCTACGTCATCTACACCTCCGGCTCCACCGGCGTGCCCAAGGGATCGGCCAACGAGCACGGCGGCGTGGTCAACACGCTCCTCGGCCTCAACCGCCGCCTCGGCCTGGACGCCTCCGACCGGATGCTCGCGATCTCCTCGCTGAACTACGACATGTCCGTGTACGAGATCTTCGGCCCGCTGCTGGCCGGCGGCTGTGTGGTCGTCCCCCGGGACGACGACGTCACCGACCCCGAGCGGTTGCGCCGGCTGCTCGTGGACACGGGCGTGACCGCGTGGAGCAGCGCGCCCGCCCTGCTGGAGATGCTGGTGGCCCACGCCCGCGGACACGGCGGTCTGCCGGGAAGCGCGCTGCGGCTGGCCGTGCTCGGCGGCGACCGGCCCGCGCCGACCCTGGCCGACCGGCTGGCCGGCCTGGTCCCCGACGTCCGCCTGTACAACCTGGCGGGCATGACCGAGACGTCGTACTGCACCCTGTACCACCTGGTGCGCCGGCCCGAACCGGTGCCGGGCAGCATCCCGTGGGGCAGGCCGCTGCCCAACCAGCGGGTCTACGTCCTCGACGCCCACGGCGAACCGGTCCCGGCCGGCGTGCGCGGCGAACTGTTCGTCGGCGGTGCGGCCGTACGCCGCGGCTACTGGCGCAGGCCGGACCTGACCGCGCAGCGGTTCGTCCCCGACCCGTTCGGCGCCGTACCGGGCGGGCGGCTGTACCGCACCGGTGACGCGGCCCGCTGGCGCGCGACCGGCGAGCTGGAGTTCCTCGGCCGCCTGGACCACCAGGTGAAACTCCGGGGCCTGCGCATCGAGCCCGGCGAGATCGAGGTCGCGCTCGCGGCGCACCCGGACGTGGAACGCGGCGTGGTGCTGATGCGCGGGGAGGACCTGGACCAGCGCCTGGTCGCCTACCTCACCGCCTCCGGGCCGCTGCCGCCCAGCTCCGGCGAGCTGCGCCGCTTCCTGCGGGAGAGACTGCCGGAGCACATGGTGCCGTCGGCGTTCGTCCTGCTGGACCGGCTGCCGCTGCTGCCCAGCGGCAAGCTCGACCGCTCCGCGCTCCCGGACGCCGCCCCGGTCCGTTCCGAGGCCGTCGCCTACGTCGAGCCGGCCGGGCCGCTGGAAGAGGTCCTGGCCGGCGTCTGGGCCGACGTGCTGAAGGTGGACCGGGTCGGGGCGGGCGACGACTTCTTCGAACTGGGCGGCCACTCCCTGCTGGTGACCCAGGCGGTCTCCCGGATCCGCGACCTGTTCCGGGTCGACCTGTCCATCCGGGGCTTCCTGGCCGCCAGCACCCTGCCGGCCCTCGCCGCTCACCTGCGCGTGACGGCCGACGCGCAGGGCGTGGACGCCGACCGCGTCGCCCAGCTGGTGCTCCAGGTGGGTGCCATGTCCGAGGAACAGGTGCAAAGGAGCCTGGCCGAATGAGCGCCCGCCTCACCGCCGACCAGCGCAGGCTGCTGGAGCGGCTCCTCGACGAGCAGGCCGGGCAGGCCGGACAGCCGCGCCGGGCCGCGCCGGTACCGGGCGCAGCCGACCGGGCACGCTCCCAACCGTCCTTCGCCCAGCAGCGGATCTGGTTCTTCGACCGGGTCAGGCCGGGCTCGTCGCTCTACACCATCACCGGCGTCGCACACCTGCGCGGAGCGCTCGACATCCCCGTGCTGCGCCGCGCCCTGGACGAGGTCCTGCGCCGGCACGAGTCGCTGCGCACCACCTTCCCCGGCCGGCACGAACCCTGGGCACGGGTCGACGAGGCCGGCCCCGTCGACCTGCCCGAGACGGACCTGTCCGGGCTGCCGGAGGAGCGGCGCGCCGAGGCCGTGCAGGAGCACCTCGCCGCGGAGGCCGCCCGCCCGTTCGACCTGGCCCGCGACCGGATGCTGCGCTGCGCGCTGCTGCGGCTGGCCCCCGGCGAACACCTCCTGCAGCTGTCCATGCACCACATCGCCGCCGACGGCTGGTCCCTCGGTGTCCTCATCGGCGAACTCGGCGCGCTGTACGCGGCGTTCCGGCAAGGACGGCCCTCACCGCTGCCCGAACTGGGCGTGCAGTACGCCGACTACGCCCGCTGGCAGCGGGAGCTGACCGAGGAGCCCCGCCACGCCGAACTGCTGAAGAAGTGGACCGACCGGCTCGCCGGGGCCGCCCCGCTCGACATGGTGACCGACCGGCCGAGGCGGAAGGAGGAGTCGTACGCGGGCGGCTGGGTCGACCTGGAGCTGGAGCCCGGACTCGTCACCCGGATCAAGCGGCTCGCCGACCGGGAACGCGCCACGCCCTTCATGGTGCTGTCGGCCGCGTTCGCCGCGCTGCTCGCCCGCTGTGCCGGCGGGGCCGAGGACGTCCTGCTGGGCTGCGCGGTGGCCGGCCGCGACCGGACCGAGATCGAGCCGCTCATCGGATTCTTCGTCAACACCCTGCCCCTGCGGCTGGACCTGAGCGGGAACCCGTCGCTGCGCACCCTCGTCGGCCGGGCCAGGGAGGCCTGCACCGACCTCTACGCCTGGCAGGAGGTGCCGTTCGAGCGGATCGTGCAGGCGCTGCGGCCCGAGCGGGACCCGGGGGCGCGCGTGCCGCTGGTCCGGCACATGCTGGTCCTGCACAACACGCCCCGCCCCCGCCTCGAACTCCCGGGCCTGGACGTGGCCGTCCTGCCGGTGCAGACCGGCACCTCGAAGTTCGAGCTGGAGGTGGAGCTGGCCCCCACCCCGGACGGCGGCCTCACCGGCTGGGTCGAGTACGCGCGGGAACTGTTCGACGAGTCCACCGTCACCCGGCTCGCCCAGGGGCTGCGCCTGCTGCTGGCCGACGGCGTGGCCCGGCCGGACACCCCCGTGCGGGACCTGAACCTCCTCGGCGACGCGGACCGGGACCTCGTCGCGCGGTACGCGCACCGCACACCGGCGCACGACGTGGCCGGGCAGAACCTGCCACTGCTGTTCGAGCGCACGGCGGACGAGCGGGCCTCGGCCACCGCCGTGGTGCACGACGGCGAGCGGGTCGGCTACGCCGAACTCGACCGCCGCGCCAACCGCATCGCCCACTGCCTGCGCGCCCGGGGCGTGGGCCCCGAGGACGTGGTCGGGATCGCCCTGCCGCGGTCGGCGGACGGGATCGCCGCGATGCTCGGGGCGCTCAAGGCGGGCGCGGCCTTCCTCCCGCTGGACCCCGTGCTGCCCCCGCGGCGCCTGGCCCGCCTCGCCGCCGACGCCGCGGTCCACGCGGTGCTCACCGAGTCCGACACGACGGCCCGCCGGCTGGTGGCCGCCGCTCGGGAGGACGGGCCGACGGCGCCGCCCGTGCTGAGCGTGACGGACGACGCGATCCGGCACGCCCCGGACACCCGGCCCGGCGTCACCGTCTCGCCGCACACCAGCGCCTACGTCCTCTACACCTCCGGGTCGACCGGGCGGCCCAAGGGCGCGGTGAACGAGCACGCGGCCGTCGTCAACCGGATCCTGTGGATGCAGGCGGAGTACCGGCTCCGGCCCGACGAGGCGGTCCTGCACAAGACCCCCCTCGGCTTCGACGTGTCCGTCTGGGAGTGGCTCTGGCCGCTCGCCGTGGGCGCCCGCGTCGTGGTGGCCGACGGGGACGGGCGCCGCGACCCCGCCGTCATCGCCGGGCTGATCCGCGACCACGCCGTGACCACCTGCCACTTCGTCCCCTCCATGCTGCGGATCTTCCTGGACGACCCCGCGGCGGCCGGCTGCGCCGGATCCCTGCGCCGGATCGTGTGCAGCGGAGAGGCCCTGCCGCCCGCCCTCGCGGCCCGCGTCCGGGAGGTGCTGCCCGGGGTGGCGCTGCACAACCTGTACGGCCCGACCGAGGCGGCCATCGACGTGACCGCGTGGACCGTACCCGGGAACCTGGACGCCGAGGAGTGGGCCCGGCTGCCGATCGGCACCCCGATCGCGGGGGCACGGGCCCACGTCCTGGACGAGCGGATGCGTCCCGTGCCGCCGGGCCTGCCCGGGGAACTCTTCCTCGGCGGGCTCCCGGTGGGCCGCGGATACCGCGGACGCCCCGGCCTCACCGCGCAGCGCTTCGTGCCCGACCCCTTCGCACCCGGCCGGCGCCTGTACCGCACCGGAGACCGGGCCCGCTGGCTGCCCGACGGCACCCTCGACTTCCTCGGCCGACTCGACTCCCAGCTCAAGATCCGCGGCCAGCGCATCGAACCCGGCGAGATCGAGACGGTTCTCGGCGCCCATCCGGCCGTCGAGCGGGCGGCGGTCGAGCCGTACCGGGACGCGGCCGGCGACCTCCAGCTCGCCGCCTACGTCGGCCTGCGCGAGGACGCGACGGGCCCGGGCGAGGACGAGGCCGCCGAACACGCCGAGCACGTCGACCGGTGGCGCACCGTCTTCGACGAGACCTACCGGGACTCCCGCCCCGACGACCCCACCTTCGACACCGTCGGCTGGGTGGACTCCGCCACCGGCGAACCCATCCCCGACGCCGAGATGCGGACCTGGGTCGAGGAGACCGTGGCCCGCATCGGCGCCCTGCGGCCGCGCCGGGTGCTGGAGATCGGCTGCGGCACCGGCCTGCTGCTGTTCCGCATCGCCCCCGGCTGCGCGCTCTACCACGGCACCGACGTCTCCGCCGAGGTCGTCGACCGCCTGCGCCCGCACACCGAGCGGCTCGACGGCACCCGCGTGGAACTGTCCCGGCGCGCCGCCGACGACTTCTCCGGCCTGCCCGCGGGCGGCTACGACACGGTGATCCTCAACTCGGTCGTCCAGTACTTCCCCGACGCCGACTACCTGGTGCGCGTGGTGCGCGGCGCGCTGTCGCTGCTCGCACCGGGCGGCCGCCTGTTCCTCGGGGACGTACGCAACCTCCAACTGCTCGACGCGCTGCACACCTCGATCCTGCTGCACCGGCTCCCGCCCGGCACACCCGTGCGCACCCTGCGCCGGCTGGTCGCCCGGCAGGCGGCCCGCGAGGAGGAACTCCTCGTGCACCCCGCCCTGTTCGAGGCGGTGGCCGGCCCCGACGCCACGGTCACCGTCCTCGCCAAGACCTCGCCGTACCGCAATGAACTGACCCGCTTCCGCTACGACGTGATCATCACCGCCCGTCCCGCCGAGGCACCGCCCGCCCCGCCCGCCGACTGGCGGCCCTGGCCGGGACCGGCCGCACTGCCCGGCGACCGCGAGCCGGTCCCCTTCGGCTGGCGCGGGGTGCCCGACGCCCGGCTGGGCGCGGACCTGCGCGCGGTCCGGGCGCTGCACACGGCCGGCGACGACGGGACCGTGGACGACCTGCGCCGCACACTGGCCGCCACCCCCGAGGACCCGGCGGCCGACCCGGCCGCCCTCGCCGAACACGCCCGCGCGGCCGGCTTCTCGATGGTGCCGCACCTCGGAGCCGAACCCGGCACCCTGGACCTGGAGTTCCCGGATCCCGCCGCGACGCCGTGCGCCCCCGCCCGGCTCCCGGGCCCCGACGGGAGCACCGGCACCTGGTCCGCGTACACCAACGATCCGCGACGCGCGGCCCGCGAACGCCTGGCCGTCGCGGCCCTGCGCGAGCACCTGGCCGCGACGCTGCCCGACTTCATGGTGCCGGCCTCGCTGATCGTGCTGCAGGAGTGGCCGCTCGGACACACCGGCAAACTGGACCGGGCCGCCCTGCCCGCACCCGACGGGCTGCGCCCGACCCTGGCCACCGGCTTCGTGGCTCCGCGCACCGCGACCGAACGCGCGGTGGCGCGGGTGTGGTGCGAGGTCCTCGGCGTCGACCGCATCGGTGTCCACGACGACTTCTTCGCCCTCGGCGGCCACTCCCTCCTGGCCGTCCAACTCGTCGGCAGGCTCCGCGCCCTGCCCGGCGGCGACCTCTCCGTCGGCGCCCTGCTGCGCGCGCCCACCGTCGCCGCCGTCGCCGCCCTCCTGGACCGGGCGTCGGACACGGCGGCGAAACCCGTGCCCATCCAGCGCGCCGCACGCCACCCGATCAGCGAGCCCTGGGCGGAGGAGGGCCGATGAGTACCAGCTTCGTGGAGCTGCTGCGCGAACGGGCCGGGACGGCGCCGCACCGCCTGGCCCTGGAGTTCGCGCTCGGCGAGGACCACTACCTGCGCCTGGACCACGCCGGACTCGACCGGCGCGCCCGCGCCGTCGCCGCGCTGGTCCAGGACCACGTCGCGCCCGGTGGCCGGGTCCTGATCGTCCTTCAGCCCGGGCCCGACTACGTCAGCGCCTTCCTGGGCTGTTTGTACGCCGGAGCGGTGGCCGTGCCCGTCTACCCGCCCACCGGAGCGCGCGGCCGGGAACGGCTGGCCGCCGTGATCGCCGACGCCGGAGCCGGACTCGCCCTGGCCGACCGGGAGTTCCTGGACGGCCCGGCCGGCGCACGCGACGGACTCGGCACGGACGGTACGGTGCACTGGGCGGCCGGCGACGCCGTCGACCCGGCCCGGGCCGTGGACTGGACCGAGCGCCGCCCCGGCCCGGACGACCTCGCGTTCCTGCAGTACACCTCGGGCTCCACCGGCCGCCCCAAAGGGGTCATGGTCAGCCACGGCAACCTGGTGCACAACTCGGCCGTCATCGCGCGCGCCCTCGGCCTGACCGAGGACAGCCGGGCCGTCAGCTGGCTGCCGCCGTACCACGACATGGGGCTGATCGGCGGCATCCTGCAACCGCTGCACACCGGTTTCCCCTGCACCCTGCTGTCCCCGCTGGCCTTCATGTACCGTCCGGCACGCTGGCTGCGCGAACTGACCCGGACCCGCGCCACGGTCACCGCCGCACCCGACTTCGCCTACGGTGAGGCGATCCGCCGGGTCAGCCCCGAGGACCGCCGCGCCCTGGACCTGTCGGCGCTGCGGCACGCCCTGGTCGGCGCCGAGCCGGTGCGCGGCACCACACTCGACCGGTTCGCCGAGACCTTCGCGGGCACCGGCTTCCACCGGTCGGCCTTCGCGCCCTGCTACGGCCTCGCCGAGGCCACCCTCTTCGTCTCCGGCGCGGCCCGCCCGGCCGCGGAACCGGCCCGGCTGCGGGTGGAGCGGGCCGCGCTGGACGCGGGCCGGGCCGTCGTCGCGCCCGGCGGCCCGCACAGCCGCGAACTGGTCGGCTGCGGCTGGGCCGGGCACGAGGACCTCCTGCTGGTCGTCGACCCCGCGTCGGGCCGCCCGCTGCCCGACGACGAGGTGGGCGAGGTGTGGGTCAGCGGGCCCACGGTGGCGCTCGGCTACTGGCAGCGGCCCCGGCAGACCCGCGACACCTTCGCCGCCCGCGCCGCCGGCCACCCCCGGCGAGCCTTCCTGCGCACCGGGGACCTGGGCTTCCGGCACGACGGTGAGCTCTTCCTCACCGGCCGGGACGACGACCTGATGATTGTCCGGGGCCGCAACCACTACGCTCCCGATCTCGAACAGACCGCGGAGGCCGCGCACCCCGCGCTCCAGCCCGCGCGCAGCGCCGCGTTCACCGTGGACGACGACGCCGGGAGCCGGATCGTCCTCGTCCACGAGGTGCGCGGGCGGCTGGACGCCGACGCCGTCACCCGGATCACCGCCGCGGTCCGGGAGAGCGTGGCCGACGGGCACGGGGTGCGCGTCGACGACGTCGTCCTGGTGCGGCTCGGCGCGATCCCGCGGACCAGCAGCGGCAAGATCCGCCGGGCGGAGTGCCGTACCCGCTGGCTGGCCGGCGACCTCGTGCCCGTGGCCGCGCCCCCGGCCGCCGCCCCACCCGCCGCCGTCCAGCCCGCCGCCGGGCCGCAGGACGGCCTGCTCCGGCTCGCCGCGGCCGAACTGGGGACCTCACCGGCCGCCCTCGACCCCGACACACCGCTGGTCGCCCAGGGCCTGGACTCGCTGCGCGCGGTGCGCCTGCTGGCCGTGCTGCGGGAGGAGCACAAGCTCGCCGTGACCCTCGCCGCCCTGCTCGGCGGACTCACCCCGCGCGAACTCGCCGGCCTCCCCCAGCAGGAGCCGGGCGAACCCGCCGCCGACGGCCCCCCGGGGCTGACCGCCGCGCAGGAACGGATGTGGCTGCTGGACCAGATGGGAGCCGGCGGCGCCTACCACATCGCGGGCGGACTCGACCTGACCGGCCCGCTGGACGCCGGCGTGTTCCAGGAGTGCCTCACCCACCTCCTCGCCACCACACCCGCACTGCGCTCGGTGTTCCCCGCCGGCCCCGACGGCCTGCCCACCGTGGAGGTCCGGCCGCCCGACGACAGCCACCGGCCGACCGTGGTGGACCTGCCCGGGCCGCCGCGGGAACCCGGCCGGGCGGCACGCGCCCGTGACCTCCTCGCCCGGCTCGCCGCCGAACCCTTCGACCTCGCCGCCGGGCCGCTCGTACGGGTGCTGCTGGTCCGGCTGGGGCCCGCCCGGTGGATGCTCGGACTCGCCGCCCACCACATCGTGCTGGACGGCTGGTCCCTCGGGCTGCTGCTGCGCCGGCTCGCCGACAGCTACCGCAGGCTGACGCGGGGCGGCACCCCGCCGGGTCCCGCAGCCGACCGGCCACCCGCGCCCCGCCCGGCCTTCACCGACGCCGACGCCGAGTTCTGGCGGGCGCAGATCGGTACGGCCCGACCGGTCGCCCTGCCCACCGACCGCCCGGCCCCCGCCCTGCCGACCTGGCGCGGGGGAGCACTGCCGGTCCGCGTCGACGCCGGCCTCGCCCGCCGGCTGCGGACGCTCGCGGCCGGGCGCGCAGCCACCCCGTTCATGGTCCTGACGGCCGCCTTCGGCGTGCTGCTCGGCCGGTGGAGCGGCCAGGACGACCTGGTGGTGGGCACCGTCGTGTCCGGCCGGGGCCGGGGCGAGGACACGCACCACGTGGGCCTGCTGGCCGACACGGTGCCGATCCGCGTCAGCCTGCGGCCCCCCGACGAAGACCCCGCGACCGCGGTGGACTTCACGACGGTCCTCGACCGGGTCCGCGCCGCCTGCCTGGCCGTCCACGGCCACCCGGCGAACGCGTTCCACGACATCGTCCGCGCCCTCGGCGGACAACCCGACGGCAGCCGGGCCCCCGTCGTACGCACCCTGCTGGTGCTCCAGAACCTGCCCGTCGAACCCTGGGAGGCGGCGGGCGTCCGCGCCGAGCCGTTCGAACTGCCCTCGCCGGGCGCCCAGTTCGAGCTGTCGGTGCATCTCGCGGAGAGCCCGGACGGCTCGCTGACGGGCCACGCGGTGTACGCCGCGGACCTCTTCGACGAGGCCACCGTCGCCGGCCTGCTGGACGGCCTGCCGAACCTGCTGGCCGCTGCGCTCGACCGGCCCACGGCCCCCGTCGCCGACCTGCCGCTGCTCACGGCCGCCGACGTCGACGAGCGGGTGCGCACCGTCTGCAACGGCGGGCCCGCCGCCCTCGACGACGGCGTCGTGCACCACCTCCTCCGGCGGGCCGCCGGTGACTTCGCGGACGTCCCGGCCGTGGTCTGGGACGACGGGGCGCTCACCTACCGCGAGCTGATGACCCGTGTGCACGCGCTGGCCGCCCGGCTCGACGCGCTCGGCGTGGGCCCGGACCAGCCGGTCGCCGTCTGCCTGCCCCGCTCCCCGGAACTGGTCGTCGCGGTGTGCGCGGTGCTCGTCGCGGGCGGCGCCTACGTGCCGCTCGACCCCACCCACCCGCCGGCCCGGCTGGCCCGGCAGGTCACCGGCACCTCCGCCCGGGTGCTGATCGCCACGCGGGAGACGGCGGGGCGCGTGCTGTCCGGGCTCGGCGACACCGCCACCGCACCGGCCGTGCTCGACGCCGAGCCCGCCGCGGACCCGGCCACGCCCCCGGAGCCGCCGCACCCGGCACCGCGGGTACGGCCCGCACACCTGGCCAACATCCTGCACACCTCGGGCTCCACCGGCGAACCCAAGGCCGTCATGACCACGCACGCCGCCCTCGCCAACCGGCTGGCGTGGGTGCACGAGGAGTACGGGCTACGGCCCGGCGAGGCCGTGCTGCACAAGACCCCGGTGAGTTTCGACGTCGCCGGCTGGGAACTCCTGGCCCCGCTGACCACCGGCGCCACCGTGGTCCTGGCCCGGCCCGAGGGCCACCGCGACCCCGCCTACCTCGCCCGCCTGATCACCCGGCACGCCGTCACCACCTGCCACTTCGTGCCGTCCATGCTCGACGCCTTCCTGGCCGAACCCCAGGTGGCGGCCTGCGCGTCCGCGCTGCGCCGCGTGGTGTGCAGCGGCGAGGAACTGCCGCCCGCCCTCGCCGAGCGCTTCGCCCGCGTCCTGCCCGGAGTGGAGCTGCACAACCTGTACGGCCCCGCCGAGGCGGCCATCGACGTCACCGCCCACCCGGTCCCGCTGCCCCCGGCCGGCCGCACCCGCCTGCCGATCGGGCGGCCGATCGCCGGCACC
Organism: Streptomyces sp. NPDC046881; assembly: GCF_040645015.1. Taxonomy (NCBI): domain Bacteria; kingdom Bacillati; phylum Actinomycetota; class Actinomycetes; order Kitasatosporales; family Streptomycetaceae; genus Streptomyces; species Streptomyces sp. NPDC046881. The sequence goes on from NZ_JBEYXJ010000052.1 coordinate 51,390, forward strand.
GAGGTGTACGTCCTGGACTCCGCCGGACACCTCGCCCCGCCCATGGCGCCGGGCGAGCTGTACATCGGCGGCCTCGCACCGGCCCGCGGCTACCTCGGGCAGCCGGCGCTCACCGCGGAGAAGTTCGTCCCGCATCCCTTCGTCCCCGGTGCCCGGCTCTACCGCACCGGCGACCGCGGGCGCCTGCTGCCCGACGGCAGCCTGGAGTTCCTGGGCCGGACCGACCGGCAGTTCAAGATCCGCGGACAGCGGGTGGAGGCCGCGGAGATAGAGACCGTCCTCGGCCGCCATCCGGCGGTCCGCGTCGCCGTGGTGGCGGCCCGCCCCGGCCCGGACGGCCGGCCGCGCCTGCTGGCCTGGGCGGTGGCCGGCACCACCGCGCCCCCGGACCCCGGCGACCTGCGCGCCTTCCTGGCCGAGCGGCTGCCCCCCGGACTGCTGCCCGACGCCGTGCACCTGCTGGACCGGCTGCCGGTCGGTCCGCACGGGAAACTGGACCCGGCCGCGCTGCCCGAACCCGCGGCCCAGGAGCCGGCCGGCCGGCCCGGCGCACCCGCCCGGACCGCCCCCCGGGACGCCGTGGAACGCTCACTGGCCGGCATCTGGAGCGAGGTGCTGGGCATCGAGGAACCGTCCGTGACCGACGACTTCTTCGCCCTCGGCGGCCACTCGCTGCTGGCCACCCGGCTCGCCGTACGCGTCCGCGCCGACTTCGGGCTGGAGCTGCCGGTCGGGGAACTGCTGAGCGGCGGCCCGCTGACCATCGAACGGCTGGCCGGTCTCATCCAGAGCCGCCAGCTGACCCAGACCGACGGCGAGGAACTGGGCGAAGTCCTGGACTGGCTGGCCGAGTTGTCCGACGAACAGGTGGCGGAACTGCTGGCCGGCCAGGAGCAAGCCCGGCAACTCCCCGACACCGCACCCGACACCAGACCCTGACGGCTGTGCGGGAGCTTCCCGACTCTCGCCCCGCCGTCCCGGATGACATGCTGCCATCAAGATCACCCGACCTCGTCCCAGGGGGAGTGCCATGTCCGCGAGGGCGCGCCGCACGAGCGGCCGGAGGCGCGCACCCGCCGTGGCACTGCCGACGACGCCCCTGTCCGTGGGCCGCGGCGCCCACGGACGTCCCGTCCCGCGCCGGACCGGGACCCACGTACCCGCCGCACCGGAACCGACACACAGGGAGCGGACATGACCGACGCCGTGACCGCACGCTACGTCGTGGTCGTCAACGACGAGGAGCAGTACTCCATCTGGCCGGCCGGGAGGCTGGTGCCGGCCGGCTGGCGGGCGGTGGGCCGGGCCGCGACCAAGGACGCCTGCCTGGCCGACATCGAGACCCGGTGGACCGACATGAGGCCGCTGAGCCTGCGGCGGGCCATGGAGTCCTGAGCGCCGTCGGCCGGTCCCGTCCGGGAGCACGCCGACGTCTTGCAGGAACCGAGCCGACACACGAGGAGGGCGGATGCCCCAGGCAGCCCGAACGATCCCCCAGGCGTTCCGGGGTGCGGTCGCGCAATTCCCGGACAGGACGGCGGTCACCGCACCGGACGGTGATCTCACCTATCGCGAACTGGACGCCCGCACGGACGCGCTCGCCGCGGAACTCGTCCGCGCGGGCGCACGCAGGGGCTCGCTGGTGACCCTGCTGACGCCGCGCGGCACGGACCTCGTCGTGGGGATGCTCGGCATCCTCAAGGCGGGCGCCGCCTACCTGCCGATCGACCCGGAGTACCCGCCGGCCCGCATCGCGTGGACGGTCCGCGACAGCGGCTCCCCGCTGGCCGTCGTCACCCCGGCCACCGCCCACCTGCTGCCGGCGACCGGGCGGCACCCCGCCGTACGGGCCGTCACCCTGGACGGCCCGCCCACCGCGCCGGCCGGCCCCGCCGCACCGGATCCCGCCGGGGACGGCGCCGACCTCGCCTACGTCATCTACACCTCCGGCTCCACCGGCTTCCCCAAGGGCGTCCAGGTGGAACAGCACAGCGTGCTCCGCCTCTTCGACGCCGTACGGGAACACCTCGCCTTCGACGAGCACGACGTGTGGTCGATGTTCCACTCCGCCGCCTTCGACTTCTCCGTGTGGGAGACCTGGGGCCCGCTGCTGTCGGGCGGACGCCTGCTGATCGTCCCCCGGGAGGCCGCCCGGGCCCCGGAGGCCTTCCGCGACCTGCTGCGCGCCCAGGGCGTCACCGTGCTCAGCCAGACACCGTCGGCGTTCCACGGGCTCATGGCGGCCGACCTGCGGACCGCGGCCGACCCGGGCGCCCTGCGCCTGGTGATCCTCGGCGGCGAGGCACTGGACGTCGCGGCACTGCGGCCCTGGACCGACCGCTACGGCACCGACCGTCCCCGGCTGGTCAACATGTACGGCATCACGGAGGCGACGGTCCACGCCTCCTGCCGGCCGCTCGACCGCGCCGACCTGGACCGGCGCGGACCCAGCCCGATCGGGACCCCGCTCGCCGACCTCTCCTTCCACCTGCTCGGCGACGACGGCACGCCTCCCGCCGACGGCGAGCCCGGCGAACTGTTCATCGAGGGGCCGGGCGTGGCCCGCGGCTACCTGGGCCGTCCGGACCTGGAGGCGGAGCGGTTCGTCACACACGTCGGGGCCGACGGCGTACACCGCCGCCGGCTGCGCACCGGGGACCGGGTCGTCGCCCTGCCCGAGGGCGGCTACGGCTACCTGGGCCGGGTCGACGACCAGCTCAAGATCCGCGGCCACCGCGTCGAACCGGGCGAGATCGAAGCGGTCCTCGCCGGTCACGACGAGGTCCGGCGGGCGGTCGTCGTACCGCACGACCACGGCGACGGGGACGTCCGGCTCATCGCGTACGTGCAGTCCGCCGCCGCCCCCGAGTCCCTCGCCGCGGAACTCGCCAAGCTGGCCGGGGAACTGTTGCCCGCGTACATGTGCCCGTCCCGGTACGTCACGCTGACCGAACTGCCGCTCACCGCCAACGGCAAGGTGGCCAAGGACCGGCTGCCCGCCCCGCCCGGCGCGCCCGGACCCGCCGCCGCGGCCGGCCCCACCGCGGGCACCGCCGAGCGGATCACCGCGATCTGGCGGTCCGTGCTGGACGTGCCGCACGTGGGAGCCGACGAGGACTTCTTCTCCCTAGGCGGCACCTCCCTGTCCCTGGTGCGGATGTTCTCCCGGGTCAACGAGGAATTCGACACCGATCTCGACATCACCGTCCTGATCGGCGGGGCGACGGTGGGCGCGCTCGCCCCGCACGTCGACGCCGCGCTGGCCCAGCGCGCCCGACACCTTACGGAGACACCATGACGGCGCAGACCACCGACTTCTCCCTCACCCCCGAGGAACTGGCGGCCTTCCACCGCAACGGCTTCGCCGGCCCCTTCACCCTCTACGACCCCGAGGAGATCGCCGAGCAGTGGGGCCGGACCCGGCTGGAACTGCTCGACCGCAGCCACGCCGTCTACCGTGCCGACGCGGCCGTCTCGGGCAGCACCAACATCGCCAACTACGACCGCCACCTCGACCACCCGTTCCTCGCCCGGCACATCGGCCGCCCGGAGATCGTGGACCGCGTCGCCGGCATCCTCGGCCCCGACGTGCTGTGCTGGCGCACCGAGTTCTTCCCCAAGAACCCGGGCGACGAGGGCACCGACTGGCACCAGGCCGACACCTTCGCCAACGCCTCCGGCAGCCCGCAGATCCTGTGGCCCGGCGCATCGCGGTTCGGCGGCACCATCACCGTGTGGTGCGCCTTCAGCGAGGCCACCGTCGACATGGGCTGCCTGCAGTTCATCCCCGGCACCCACGAGTCCATGAACTACGACGAGACCAAACGCATGCACTACGCCCCCGAACGCAACGCGTCCGTGGTCAAGGACGGCGTGCGGCGCGGCTTCTTCGGCTACGACTACCGGGAGTTGCAGATCGACCCGGACTTCAAGCCCGACGAGTCGAAGGCCGTGTCGATGGAGATGCGCGCCGGGCAGTTCATCGTCTTCTGGTCGACCCTCATGCACGCCTCCCACCCGCACTCCGGCAGGAGCAGGCAGATGAGGATGGGCTACGCGTCCCGGTACGTCCCCACCTCGGTGCGGATCTACCCGGACACCGAGGTCATCGAGGAGTACGGCGGCACGGTGAGCCTGGACCGCTACGGCGCGGTGCTGGTCAGCGGCGAGGACCGCTACGGCCACAACGCCCTCGCCGAACACACCACCCGGGGCGTCCCGTTCCAGCGCCGCTCCCGGCCGGCGGCCCGGTGATGGACCCGTCGAGGCGCCTGGCGGAGGCGCTCGTCGACGCCGACGCCCTCGTCCGCGCCGTGCCCGGCCTGCGGATCGCCTCGACGGCCGGCGCCCCGCTCTCCCAGGAGCGGCTGGACGCCGTCACCGGGCACCTGGGACTGCCCCGGCTGGAGGTGGTCACGGACCCCGACGGCCTGTGGTCCGTGGAACTGGCACTCACCAGACATCTGGCCCGCGCGAGCGCCGGGGACGGCACGGCCGCCGGGCCGGCCCGGCCGGCGGGGGAGTGGCGTACCGAGGGGCCGATACCGGTCCGGGCCGCCGACGGCACCGCGCTGCGCTGCTGGTCGGCCGGGCCCCCGGAGGCCCCCGTCGTCGCCCTGGTGACGGCCTGCGGCATGCCGGTGGCGCTCACCGCGGGATGGATACGGGCGCTGGCCGGTCCGTTCCGGGTGGTGACCTGGGAGAGCCGGGGCATGTTCGGCGCACCGGGCGCGGACGGTCCCGCCCCGCTCGGCGCGCACGACGTGGCCTCCCAGACCGGCGACCTGCTCGCGGTCCTCGACGCCCTGGACGTGCCCAGCGCCCATGTGATGGGGCTGTGCGGCGGAGCGGTCCTCGCACTGGCCGCGGCGGCCACCGCCGGCCCGCGGGTGAGCTCGCTGAGCCTGTGGCACGGCGACTACGACCTCGGGGACGCGGCACCGCGGACCGAGCACCAGCGTGACATGCAGGCCATGATGGCGATGGCCGCCCGCAGCCCGGAGAAGGCGGCGGGCGTGCACCGGCTGATGCGCCGCCCCGTGGTGCTGGACTCGCTGCGCCCCGACATCGCCCACCACCTCATCTACCCCTACGCGACACCGCTGTTGCTGCACCGCTACGGCCTGCTCAACGGAGCGATCATGTCCCACGACTCCCGTCCGTACCTGTCGGCCGCCCAGCCCGCCCTCGTGGTGACCAGCCGGGACGACGTCACCGCCCACCCGGCCGGATCGCGCTGTGTCGCGGCCCGCCTGCCCCGGGCGCACCTGGTCACCCGGCCGTCCGGCGACCACCTCACCGCGTTCGACGCGGGCCCGGAGGTGGTCCGGCTCGCCGAGCGGTTCCTGAGCGACGTCCTGGAGGACGCATGAGGCAGTTCGAGGACACCGGCCCGGCCGGCCGGCTGGTGGCGGTGCTGCGCGAGCACGCGGCCGTGGCCGACGCCGCCGTGGAGATACCGGACGACGGCGGCCCCGCCGTCGTCCGCCTGGTCCCCGATCCGGAGCGGGCACCGCAGCTGC